>JANXOJ010000701.1 GCA_025353625.1 Planctomycetota bacterium
ACCGCGCTTGTATTTACTCTTCTATTCCATAAAATACATTCGCCCCTCCTTCCCGAAAGAATGAGCATTATTGGCACATTCCCACTTTACGATACGACCGACATTGCTTGTGTGCCGGAAAACTTTGCGCAGTCCCACTACTTTGGAGTGCGGAGGCTTTCGTCCGGCTTTTATTCGAGCCACATTGACGAACCGACGTCTTTTTCACATTCGGCGTTTTATGAAAAGCCGTGGCTGGCGCCACCGAGTTCCAAAGTTACGCTCCTTCCGCACGGACCTACTTCAACGTCTCATGCAAACAACCAATTCTAAATTGAGCGGAATCGTGTTGTTCGCCCTATCGCTGGCAAACGTCACTATTGCTAGCGCGAAACAAACTACGCAAAGCCCGCAGTTGTGCCTCAATATCGCCGGCCATACGGCCGCCGTCACCACGATGGCCTTTTCACCCGACTCAAAGCTTCTGTACACGGCCGGCTTGGACAAGGCCGTGCATGTCTGGAAGTTGCCCGACCGCTTGGCGGCAAACAATGACCCGGTCGGCAATGCCGTCTCGACCGAGCATCTTTGGGCGGACGAGCGGACCCTCCGCTGGAGCATCGGTCGCGGCCTTCGCGGCAGCATTTATGCCCTAGCCGTGTCGCCCAAGTCGGGCGAGTTGGCAATTGGCGGTTACGGCGCACGAGGCACGCTTGGGGACATCGCAATCCTCGATCCGATCCAAGGGACCGTCGTGAAGGTGGACGAGGGCCATCGCGACTCCATCATGTCGCTGGGCTTCTCCGCATCGGGGAAGTTCATGGCGTCCTTGGACCGCAACGGAAGTCTGTCCCTTTGGTCGAGCAACGGCGGCAAACCACGGGCACTCGCCAACTCCGACTCAGAGGTGCATGGTCCCGCATCCGCAAAGGCGATTGCCGCAAATCTACGGCTCCGCCCCATCGGAATCGCCGGTGAGCAGTGGGTTGCGGCACCCGTCTACAGCGGCCTTACTAGCGATGGAAAGCTGATGACCTGGAAGGTGCAACTATACAGTATTGCCCGCGAACAACCGGTGAAATTACTCAAGACGGTTTACTACGGAACGATCACCGCTTTGGCATGCAGCGTGAACGCACGTTACGTGGCCGCTGCCGACCAAACTCGGCAACTCTTCGTGTGGGACGCCCAGACCGAAACCGCCAAACCGTTGCCATCATCCCTGCCACTGATTTCCCTTGCGTTCTCTCCGCAAGGCAATGTTCTTGTCGCTGGAACGGCATGCGACGAGAAAAACGGTTCGAGCGAGTTGCAAATATGGAACGTCGCCAAGGGACAACTGATCCGCAAGCGGAGCGCGTCGGAACCCGTTTCCGCATGCGCAGTCAGTCCGGACGGGCAGAAAGTGGCCTACGCTGGCGGGCGAGGGCACGACGTCTTTGTCGAGCAAATCACCGCACCCCAGTCCCGCCTGCAAGTCACCGGAGGCCGAGAGGTTACGGCGGTCGCCGTTGCCGGTCGCAAGGGCGAGTGCCGCATCGTCTACACCACGTTGCCCGAGCCATCGGGCGCGGCCAAAGCGCGGGTCTTCGATCCCGAGAAGCTCGAAATCAGCCCCTGGGCCGCACCCGTTCCGCCGGCACCGACAACGTGCGGGAACTGGCAAGCCGTCGTCGATCGGACGAATAGCCGCCTCTCGGTTTTTGCCGATGGCGAAAGCATGGGAACCTTGGAAACCGACACCGAACGGCAAGGCATCATCCACAGTTTCTGTTGGATCGCCAACGCCCAAGGCACCCCGCTGGCCATCGCCGTCGGTACGAACATCCAATGCGGCGTTTACGTTTATGGCTTGCCGGAAAAGAAGGTCTTTTCATTGTTGCGTTACTTTCGCGGGCATCACGATCTGGTTACGTCGCTGGCCGTCTCGGCGAACGGTCGGATACTACTATCTGGTTCGCGCGACGGGACGATCCGATGCTGGCCTTTGACCGATTTTCAGAATCCAATCACGCTGCGACGCCGTTGGGGTGCCGAACTCGTTGAGCGCGAAGGGCAAGTCGTCGTGGCCTCTATCGACGAGTATGGCCCACTCTATCAAAAGCAGGTTCGGGCAGGCGACATCCTTACCAAAATCCTTTGGCTCGATGGCCACACCGTTCGCTCGGAAGTACGGCCCAAACAACTTTTACTAGAGCTCGAACAGCTTCCCTGGCACGCCCAAGTCTCGTTTTTTACGAGCCGGAAGGCCGAGGCAAAGGAACCGTTCAACTTGGTCGGTGGATGGCACGAATTGCTTGGCCTCTACACCACACAGCGCGATTGGATCGCCTGGACCCCATCGGGATATTACGCCTGCTCGGGCGGCGGCGAGCGGCTGATCGGATGGCAAGTCAACGCCGACGATCTGCGACAAGCCCCGTCGTTCTTTTCGACGGACAAGTACGGCAAGGTTTTGTATCGACCCGACTTGATCCGCTCGTTGCTCAAGGATGGCACGGTCAATACTACCATGCAAAGCCGGCACGAAACGCCCACCCACGTCAATGAAATCAGCCCCCCGGTGGTCAAGCTCGTCTCGACCGAGCAACGTCGAATCGACGACCGCACGACGCGCGTGCGCGTTGCGGCAACTGCCGAATCGAAAGACGATCGCCCGCTGGCTGCCATGCAGCTTCTCCTCGACGGACGCCCCTACGGCGACAGCCGAACCTACGCTGCGGGCGACGCCGCAAACCTCCGGCGGAAGGAGACTTGGTATATCGAGTTGCCTCCCGGCCAGCACCTTATCGCCGTGCAGGCCGAGAGCGAGAAGAGCTACGCCACGGACGAGATTGAAATCACGTGTGCCGGGGAGGACGCGATCAAACCGACGCTCTATTGCCTGGCGATTGGTGTTTCCAACTATCCGGGAAGTTTGCGGCTGCACTACGGCCGCTCCGACGCCCAGGCCCTGGCCTCGGTCCTCGAAAAGAACGGCACGCAAATTTTCGGCAAGGTCGAAACCAAGACCTTGCTGGACGCGGAGGCGACGAAAGAAGGGATCGAATCGGGGCTAGTTTGGCTCCGAAAGAAGGCGACCTGGCGCGACGTGGCCGTGCTGTTTTACGCCGGCCACGGCCTCAACGACGAAGAGGGGCGGTTTTACCTCCTACCGATCGACGGATCGCCGACCAGCGCGGCTCGAACCTGCATCCCCGACACGGCAATCAAGGACTTCTGCCGGCACACGCCTGGAAAAGTCATGGTGCTGCTCGATGCCTGCCGTTCCGCCAGCGTGAAGATCAACGTCAACGAGTTGGCCTTGAAATTAGGCCGCAACGATTGCGGGGCAATCGTCATCACTTCTTCCTCCGGCAACCAGGATTCGCTCGAAGGCGAAGCATGGAAGGCCGGTGCGTTCACCCGAGCCCTCGTCGATGGGCTGGAGGGCCGCGCCGATTTCCTCCACACCGGCTATGTCTCCAGTCCTTGCGATATCGCCAGCTACATCGATCACGTCGTCCGCACCCTGACCGACGAACGCCAAACCCCCACCTGTGCCATGCCCAAGATGCCGCAGTTCAAGATTACCCGCGCAACGGTGCATTAAATGGTGCATTAAATAAGGGTTCGTCCGACTCGAGAATGCGCTCAGTTCCGCTGGACCGATAACTTGCACTTGCGCTCGCTTCCGTCGGATGAACCCAATTTCTGTTGTCCCAAGCCATCTTTTCACTCGCCCCAACTCCCGCTATCATAGGGGATTCTCATAATTCAATTGGTTCCTTGCCGGGTGATGATTTTATGAAAAGTGACGAACTGCGGGAAAAATACCTCTCGTTCTTCGAGTCCAAAGGCTGCGTCCGCCGGCCCAGCGACGTGCTGGTGCCGCGTTGGGATCCCTCCGTGCTGTTCACGCCCGCCGGGATGAACCAGTTCAAGGACCACTTTCTCGGCCGCTGCAAGCTCGATTTCACGCGGGCCACGACCTGCCAAAAATGCCTCCGCACGGGCGATATCGATAACGTCGGCCGCACGGCCTATCACCACACGTTTTTCGAGATGCTCGGCAATTTCAGCTTCGGCGACTATTTTAAGCGCGAGGCCATCCATTGGGCCTGGGAGTTTCTCACCAGCAAGCACTGGTTGGGGGTCGATCCCCAGCGGCTTTCCGCGACCATTTATCTCGACGACGACGAAGCGGCCAACATTTGGCTCAACGAAGTCAAACTGCCGTCCGAACGGCTTACGCGCCTTGAGGAAGATGAAAACTTCTGGCCCGCTAGCGCACCCAGCCAAGGCCCCGACGGCGTCTGCGGGCCGTGCAGCGAAATCTACGTCGCCACACCGAAGGGGCAGGTTGAGGTCTGGAACCTCGTCTTCACGCAGTTCAATCGCGTCGGTGCCCCGCCGAACAATCTCCGTCCGCTGCCGAGCAAGAACATCGACACCGGCATGGGCTTCGAGCGTATGGCCTCGGTCATGCAAGGCGTCGATACGAACTACCACATCGATATCCTCCGTCCGCTGGTTGAAGCGGCGGGCGAGGTCTGCAACGTGAAGTACGCACCCGAAAGCGAAAGTAGCATCGACAAAGACCGGGGCCGGCGTCTTCGCCGCATCGCCGACCACGTCCGGGCCTGCACGTTCGCCATCCACGAAAACGTCTATCCCGATAACGAGAAGCAAGGCTACGTCATCCGCAAGTTGATCCGCCGGGCAGCAGTCGACGGCTATCAGATGGGCATTCGCGGGGCGTTCCTCCATCACTTGCCCAAGGTCGTGGCCGACGCGATGAAAGGCTCCTACCCGGAATTGCAAGAGACGGTCGAGCGCGTCGCCGCCGGGCTGCGGAATGAGGAGAGCCAGTTCTTCGATGTCATCAACGCCGGGATGCCGCGCGTTAAAAGCCTTTTTGAAGAGACAACCAAAGCGAATTCCAAAACAGTCTCCGGTCGCGAAACGTTCAATCTCTTGCAGACTTACGGCTTCCCGCCGGAACTGACGGAGACGCTCGCCCTGGAGCGCGGACTGGAACTCGATTGGGACGGATTGAAGAAGGCCCAACAGAAGCACGAAGAGGCCTCGGGTGCGGGACAGCGGAAGGAACTGTTCAAGCAAGGCCCGCTCGATAAAATCCGCGAGACGCTGCAATCGACCCAGTTTGTCGGCTACGAATCCGAATCGATCGATGCGGTGGCGATGGGCTTGCTGGTGAATAACGAGCTTGCCTATAAGCTCGACGATCTCGATAGCAAGCTGCCGACGGTGATCGTACTCGATCGGACGCCTTTCTACGGTGAGATGGGGGGCCAAGTCGGCGATACCGGCTGGATTGCCGGGCCCAAGGGTATGTTCGAGGTGACCGATACGCGGATCGAAGACGAATTCGTGCTGCACGTCGGCCATCTTCGCGAGGGCCGGATCGAATACAAAGACGCGGTCAAGGCGAGCGTCGATGGGTCGCGGCGGCAGGCCATTCGCCGTGCCCACTCGGCGACGCACCTCTTGCAATATGCCTTGCAGAAGACCTTGGGCAAGCAAACGCATCAGAAAGGCTCGAAGGTCGAAGCCGATCTCTTGCGCTTCGACTTCAACTTCGATCAAGCCCTCTCGCCCGAGCAACTTGCCGCGATAGAAACCGACGTCAACGCCCGAGCGGTCGAGGCGGTGCCGGTGGAATCGGCCCTCATGCCCAAGGAAGATGCGCAGAAACTCGGTGCGATGATGCTCTTTGGCGAGAAGTATCCCGACGTGGTTCGCGTCGTCACAATGGGCGAGTACAGCAAGGAGCTTTGCGGCGGGACGCACCTTACGAACACCGCTCAGGCGGGCCTGTTCAAAATTATCGGAGAAGAGAGCATCGCCAAGGGCATTCGCCGCGTCACGGCCTTGACCGGCATGGCGGCGGTCCAGCGCGTGCAGCGCGATGAAGGCTTGTTGCGGCGGATCGCAACGACGGTTCAAGCGGGTGCCGAAGACCTACCTGCCCGGGTCGAAGCCCTAGCAAAGCAAGTTCGCGAGTTGCAGAAAAAGACCACCGCCGCGCCGAAGGCCGCCGGCGTCGGCATCGATCAGCTTATTGCCGATGCAGTGGAAGTGCAAGGCGTGAAGATCGTCGCCGCCGAAGTACACGGCGGAACGGCTCAATCGCTCCGCGACATAATCGACCAACTGCGCCGCAAGGCCGCTCCGGTGGCCGTGCTATTGGGCACGAAGCAGGAAGAGGGCAAGGTGATGCTCATCGCCGCCTTAAGCCGCGACTTGGTCGAGCGGGGCCACGATTCCGTTCAATGGATTCGTGAGCCGGCAACCCTTTTGGGAGGCAAAGGCGGTGGCCGCCCCGACATGGCCCAGGCCGGCGGCAAACTGCCGGAAAAACTGGCCGAGGCACTCGAACTGGGGCGAAAAGAATTAGAAAAGCGGTTGGCGTAACCTTCGCCGGGCGTACACTATACTCGATAAGGAACCATGATGCCGCGAACAGCCACCATCGAACGCAAAACTGCGGAAACCGCGATTCGTCTGGAGATCAATCTCGACGGCAGTGGAAAATCGCAAATCGCCACCGGCATCGGCTTTTTGGACCACATGCTTACGCTCCTGGCCAAGCATGGCGCCATCGACTTGGTCGTTCAGGCAACTGGCGACTTGCACGTCGATCAACACCACACGGTCGAAGATGTCGGCATTTGCCTGGGCTTGGCGATGCGGCAAGCCCTGGGCGACAAAGCTGGAATTTGCCGCTACGGCCACTTCACCTTGCCGATGGATGAAACTCTAGCCACCTTTGCGGTCGATCTGGGCGGACGGCCTTACTTCGCCATCGATGCCAAATTTCCCACGGCCAAAATCGGGGAGTTCGATAGCGAGCTCGTGGCCGACTTCTGGCAGGCCTTCGCCACGAACGTCTTAGGCAACGTCCATATCTTGGTCCACTATGGCCGCAACAGCCACCACATCGCCGAGGGCATTTTTAAGGCGGCCGCCCGTGCCTTGCGTGCGGCCGTGGAAGCCGATCCACGGATGCGCGATGTGCCGAGTACGAAGGGCATGCTGTGAAAAAAGGGGGGGAATGACCAATGGTTCGATTTTCAACGAATACAATAGCAGCCCGGTTGCCGGTTCACGGTTAGGAAGCTGAAATTGTGGTGCAGCAACGGCAATTCTCGGGCTTTGCAGTTGCCTGTGCTTCCCCCGCCGGGTACTTGCCATCTGCATCGGCGTCGGCTAGACTCTGAAGAATGCGGGTTGATGGCCGATTTTCGCACCTAGACCACGGCGCGCAAAATCAGCCCGGCGATAACCGGGCTGTGAGCGAGAAAACGGCAGTTCGTCAAGCGGAGGGGCGACGGTAGTGCTGGTAGGCCAGCAGAACTTCGTAAAGGTCCATGGAGATGTTGATTTCGTCGTCGGCAAAATCTTGCAGCCAAGTGCGCTCGGAGCGAATCGCCTCGGCAAGCAGCGGCAAGACTTCCATCAATGGAACCGTTACATTGTCGCCTTTGATTTTGTTGTCCATGAGACGAACCGTAGAAGATTCATCCTGGGGACCGTAATATACGCGAAGATGATTGGAACGCATGGCACAGATTCCTTCCTGCCTTGGGGACTTCCTTGTCACAGCCGAATATCTCTTCCGTTGAAATGACGCTAAATCCAACCGTAGGCTAGAGTTCGCATCGTTTTCAACCGTTAGCAGTAGAAGCAGAGCCGACGCGCTTTACGCCTGTTCCACCTCTCTGTTGCCCCTGTTATCGGCAAGGTATCCCTTGCGGGTTTGATCTATTTGAGGGAAAATGACGTTTTTACCCAACGGCGCGCTTGCGCCGGTGGTTATCGATATGCCGAAATTCAGGAGGATGCTGGGCTGCCCGTTAATATGGGCAAACTACATCCTCCGGGCGACTGCTTGAATAGAGCGGTCCTATTTACCTTTCACGGGTCGTTATGGCCAGTATTGTTACAATCGACTTACGTCAGGTGGCTCGGGGCCTGGACTTTCCTCTTCGTCAGGTTCAGGCCGTGGTCGAACTGCTGGATGAAGGGAACACCGTTCCTTTTATCACGCGCTACCGCAAGGACCAGACCGGCGGACTCGACGAAGAGCAAATCCGGGAAATCCAGGATCGCTTGGCTCGAATGCGGCTCCTGGCCGAGCGGAAGCAGACCATCCTGCGCTCAATCGACGCCCAGGGTAAGCTCACCGAAAAGCTGGCCAAGCAAATCCTTTCCGCCACGACCACCAAGCGGCTGGAAGACCTTTACCTACCCTTCAAGCCCAAGAAGCAAACGCTGGCAACGCTAGCACGCTCTCGCGGACTGGAAGGACTGGCAACGGAAATCCTCGAAGCATCGCCTTCGTGCAACGATCTCGACGCTCGGGCACGCGATTTTGCCAACCCCGACCGACAGGTTTCGACGGCGGCCGAGGCCCTCTTGGGTGCGGGACACATCCTTGCCGAAACATTCAGCGAGCGGGCCGATCTGCGACAACGCTTGCGCGAGATTCTGCAAAAGTCCGGACGCGTCGTGACCACACAGATTGTCGTGGAGACGCCAGCGGAGCATGCACCGTCGGAAGTTCCTCCCGAAGTCGCGCAGACTAAAATCTCGCCGAGTGAAGAAGCATCGCCTGAAGAAGCATCGCCGGAGAATGCTATCGCCACCGACGCTTTGCCGGAAACGGTCTCAACCGTGGCTGCCGCGACCATCGCGGCGGTGGTTGATGAGAATGCGGTTGAC
>JANXOJ010000024.1 GCA_025353625.1 Planctomycetota bacterium
CCGACGAGTAGCCAAGCATCGAACCGAATCCACGCCATCAAAGGCAGGCCGAGCATCAGCCAGACGCAAGCCACGATTCCGAGGATCGGTACGAGCGGAACCCAAGGCGTGCGGAAACCGTCCGTCCGGTTTGGTTCGCGCCATCGCAACACGAGTACCCCCGCACAAACGATGAGGAAGGCCGAGAGCGTGCCGATGTTGCACAGATCGGCCATTTCATCGAGGCTGGCCAATGCCGAACCGATGCCGACGAAAAGGCCGGTGGCAATGGTGGCGACGTGAGGCGTACGGAAGCGCGAATGGGTCTTCGCAAAGAGTCGCGGCAAAAGGCGATCGCGCGACATGGCGTAGAGGATTCGCGGCTGTCCCATTTGGAAGACGAGCAGTACGGCCGTATGGGCAACGACGGATCCCAAGGCAACGACCCCGGCCGCCCAGTTCTGATTGACGACGCGCATCGCGACGGAAAGCGGTTCGGCTGTGTTCAATTCTTTCCAAGGAAGCATGCCGGTAAGGACTACCGCGACGGCAACGTAAATTGCTGTACATATCGCAAGCGATCCAAGTATTCCAATTGGCAAGTCGCGTTTAGGGTTCTTACACTCTTCCGCAGCGGTCGAAACGGCGTCGAACCCAATGAACGCGAAAAAGACTACCGCCGCACCGGCTTGAATTCCGGCCCAGCCGTTGGGGGCGAACGGATGCCAGTTTGCGGGCTTGATATAGAACGTGCCCATGCAAAGAAACAAGGCCAAAACCGCCAGCTTGATGCAGACCATCACGATATTGAACCGCGCACTTTCTTTGATGCCAATGACCAGCACAATAGTCAAAGCCGCGACAATGAAGACGGCGGGCAGATTGAACGCGATTGGAACGCCAAATAGATGCGGAGCGGCTTTTAGAATCGAGGGATCGGCCAATGCCCCGCGTAGATCGGTCGCCAGCCATTTTGGGATTTCAATGCCGAAGCCGCGCAGAAAGTCGTTGAGGTAGCCCGACCACGATACGGCGACGGCCACATTGCCCACGGCATATTCCAGAATCAAGTCCCAGCCGATGATCCAGGCGATCAGTTCGCCGAGCGTTGCATGGGCATAGCTATACGCGCTGCCGGCGTTGGGCGAAAGCGAGGCGAATTCGGCATAGCACAGCGCGGCAAACCCGCAAGAGACGGCGGTGAGAATGAATGAAACCACCAATGCCGGCCCCGCACCTGGCCGCGAAGCATCGCCGGCTGCCGCCGTCCCCACCAAAGCAAAAATCCCCGCCCCGACAATCCCGCCAATGCCCAGCATGATCAGATCGATGGGGCCGAGGACTCGTTTCAGCGGATGCTGGTCCGATGGGATTTCGGAACTGAATCGCTTTGTGCGGAAAAGGTTGGGGAGCATGAAGCCCTTTCAGGCGAGTCGATGGAGTACGACTTCACGAATGAAATCTTGAGCAATCGCACCGGCAGTTTGATTGTGGTCCAAAACTGCAACATTCCGATTGGGCACTATCCGACATCGAACAAAGGTCTTTTGTACGACACGTCATTCTAACACCGTACTTCTCGCGGCAGGATAGCATACCGGGTCGCGGGCGGCAAGCTCCCAAAAAACCAGCAACTCGCACAGGTCGGCGGATAGCACTCGAATAGCACCTGCTGCTTTATCGCCCTAACCGCTTATGGTATAATTAGTTCCGACTTTGATAAAGACGCCGCTTGCAGCCCAAATCGCCGTTGACTTTCACCCGACAGATAGGGATACTTGCCCCATGAACGACATCCATTCTTACTGTCTGGAAATAGCGAATCGCGCCAAGCGAGCCTCTGCCGAATTGGCGCGGGTGACCGGGGCACAAAAGCACACTTGGTTGCGAGCCTCGGCCAAGGGGCTGATTGCCCATGCGCCCGCGTTGATTGCCGCGAACAAGCTCGATCTCGATGCCGCTCCCGGCTACGGCCTGACCGAAGCTGCCGTCGATCGACTGCGACTGACGCCCGATCGACTTCAGGTGATGGCGACCGCCTTGGTAGAAATCGCCATGTTGCCCGAGCCGGTGGGCGAAATCATTTCGTCGTCGATGCGTCCCAATGGGCTCGAAGTGCAAAAAGTCCGCGTGCCGTTAGGCGTTGTCTTCTTCATTTACGAATCGCGCCCCAACGTTACTTCGGATGCGGCGGCGATTTGCGTCAAAAGCGGAAATGCCGTGATCCTACGAGGCGGCAAGGAAGCGTTCCACTCCAACGAGGCCATCGCCAAGTTGCTGGCCCAGGCGGCTGCGGAAGCCGGTCTGCCTGCCGATGCCATACAACTGGTTTCGACCACGGATCGAGCGGCTGTGGGCGAGTTGCTCGGCATGCCAAAACTAATCGACGTAGCGATACCGCGCGGCGGCGAAAGTTTGATCCGGCGCGTCAGCGAAGAGGCCCGCATGCCGGTGATTAAGCACTTTGCGGGCAATTGTCACGTCTACATCGACCGCACGGCCGACCCCGAGATGGCCGAGAGGCTGACCGTCAATTCAAAGTGCCATCGATTGGGCGTATGCAACGCGGCCGAATCGCTCCTGGTTCACGCCGACGCGGCCGCCGAGATGCTGCCTCGCATCGGAAAGGCTTTGACGGAGCGTGGAATTGAAATTCGCGGCGATGCGCGGACGCAAGCCTCGATTGCTGAAGCGAAGCCGGCAAGTGACGAGGACTATTTTACGGAATACCTCGGCCCGATCATTTCGGTAAAAGTGGTCGATTCGCTCGATGAAGCCATTCGCCACATCAACCACTATGGTTCGCAACACACGGAAACGATCGTCACCCGCGACTTGGATGCCGCCCGACAGTTCGCCGCGCGGATCGATAGTTCGGCCGTGATGATTAACGCCAGCACGCGATTCAACGATGGTGGCGAATTTGGCCTGGGCGCGGAAATCGGCATCAGCACCGATAAATTTCACGCTCGCGGGCCGTGCGGACTCAACGAATTGACGAGCTACAAGTACGTCGTCTATGGTAACGGCCAAATACGACCGTAGTGAATGCCCTTGCCGTGGATCGGCAAGGTAAAGAAATAGCAGGGAGAGAAAAATGGCCACGGACGTTCTGTCTCAGGGAGAAGTCGAAGGTTTGCTAAACACTATGGGCATGGAGGGCGAAGTCATTGCTCCGAGCAGTGGTGGCGCCGTGCCGGTTGCTCCCCCGCCCCAGCCGAGGGAAAAAGTTACCCCCTACGACTTCAAGCGGCCCGAGCGCGTGGGCAAGGAGCAAATGCGGGCGTTGCAAACGCTGCACGAAGGGTTTGGCCGCAACTTTGGTGCCGCGCTTTCAGCACTCTTGCGGGGCATTGTGGAAGTAAAGCTCACGAGCGTGGACCAACTCACCTATAGCGAGTTCGTTTTCAGTCTGGAAAATCCTAGTTGCTTCAATCTTTTGAAGGCCGACCCGCTGGAAGGAAATCTAATCCTCGATATCAATCCATCGATTCTCTATCCGATCATCGATCGGCTTTTAGGCGGCGGTCGCGATATGGGTACGTTGGCTCGGCGACCGCTTACGGAGATCGAGTTGCGGCTCGTCTCTCGGATTACCGGGCTATTTCTCGAAGAACTGCGTCACGCCTGGGAAAATGTCCTGGAGCTGAAGCTTTCCGTCGTGCAAATTGAAAGCAATCCGCAACTCGTTCAAATTGTGCCTCCCAACGAAGTCGTCGTGGTAATCAGTTTTGAACTGACTATTGGCGAACTTCGCGGCATGATGAATCTGTGCATACCATATAATGCGATCGAGCGCATTGGCGGCAAGCTGTCGGCAAACAATTGGGTTTCGTATGGACGCCGGCAGGCATCGCAAGAAAACATCAACCAGATAAGCCAGACGATTTGTAGTTCTCTGGTTGAGGTTCAGGTCCGCCTGGCCCAGACCAAGATCGGCACCGGCGACCTCATGAGCCTGCGCGTGGGCGACATCATCACCACACAAAAGGACGTCCATCAGCCGGTGATCGTGATGATCGAGGGCGTCCCAAAATTCCGCGCCAAGCTCGGTGCTCTTAAAGGCAATAAAGCAATCCTAGTCGAAAACGCGATCGAGAATCCGATGGAAGCATTGGGCGAGTAAGACGCGCCTGGAATGGTCTTGGCCAACGGCTGCCGCATTTGCCTGAATTCGACCAGCACCGGCCAGAAGTTATCGTCGGCTCATCGGGAAATGGTGCCGTCCGAGATCATGGAAGCGGCACGGCGCAAGCCGTCCGGTGCCCGCCCGATTGCATTACCGGAGGGCTTGTGCCCTTCCGCTCCCATTGCGGATGGGCAAAACGGGTCACGTGCGTCGCAAGTGCAAGAAGGCTACAAAGCGCGCCGTCGCCGCCGAATCGCCAATCCTCCGGCAGCGATTGCCAGCACCGCCCACACCATCAAAGAAGCTGGCTCGGGCACTGCCGTTCCCGCGTCGACGGCAATGTCATCGAGAAGAAAATAGTTTGGATCTTGTCGAAAACCGAACGTTAGCGGTGTGGAGGCTCCCGTTGCCGTAACGTTAAAGGTGAACAGTATGTAGGCGGAAGGATTAGAGTCAAACTGATCGGATAGGACGCCGCCATTCCAGATTACGGTAAACTCATTTGGAACCCCGCCGAGGTTGGCGAGCCAATAGGTTAGAACGTAACTGTTGCCGGCAGTTGTTGGAAGGTTTTGGGTAATAAATCCTTCGGAACCAACTGGCCCCAGTTGGGCGTAGAAGCTTCCCGAATGTGCCGCTGCTCCGAGTTGGACGGAGGTAAAGCCCGAATTACCCGATTGCGTCCATCCCGTGAAATCGCCGGTTTCAAAACCTCCGTTGACCACGATGCTGGCAAAGCCCGTCCCACAAGACAAAGCCAACAGCACCAATACCGAAACAAACCCAATTCGCCGAGCAGTCATCGTGAATCTCCGTTGAAAAACCGTTGGGCTACCTTGTAACCCATCGCTACCCTATAGGCCGCAGCTGCCGGGTGCCTGACAAAATAAGTGAACCATTTTGGTCAGTTTTTCCGCTGTACCTACTTGTCGCCACGATCCCTGGTAATACAATGTATTAAACTGGTGTTTGTAAGGTAAGAAGCCCCATGTCCGAACCTAAAAAGCAAGAAATCATCACGTTTAAGGTCGATGAGGCCCTCCGCCGCGCGATGCAGGGGGTCCAGAACCGCTCGGAGTTCATTCGCTCGGCAATTCTTGCCGCATTGGACAGTGTTTGCCCCGTTTGCAAAGGGTCTGGCATTATGACGCCCGACCAACGCAAGCATTGGGACGCCTTCGCAAAAAACCACCCCATGCAGGAATGTGACGATTGCCACGCGGTACACCTCGTATGTGGGGTGAACGGGCACGGGGAGGTGGCGGGTGATGGGTGACGTAAGAATAATCCGGCTTGCGCGAATTCGCACGGTCGCGGCGGGGATTTGTATCGCGATCGGACTACTGGCGGCGGCAATGCTTTCTCTTTTTGATGCCAAGCACGATCCGGCGGCAACGGACGCATTTTCTTCAGAAGGCAAAGAAATACCTGCGTTGGAAACCTTCGCGGGCATCCCGCCGGTCGCATACCTCGTGGAGCGAATTGGCGGGCCGCGCGTCGGCGTTCGGGTACTCGTCCAGCCAGGGCAAGACCCGCACATCTTCGAGCCAACGCCCCGGCAAGTCGTGGCTTTGGCC
>JANXOJ010000028.1 GCA_025353625.1 Planctomycetota bacterium
TCAACCCGTACCGTCCCAACCGCAATGAACCACGCGTGAGAAAACGCCGGCCCAAGAACTATCCGCTCATGACGAAGCCGCGCGCAGAACTAAAAAAAACCCTCTCCGCGTAAAGGCTTACGACTATTTTGATGCCATTCAAATCTGACCCCTTTGTTTCCCTTCGCTCAGCCTGCGGCCAGTGCGGCCATCGTACCAGCGGGTCGAGTTGTTCTGCAATCCGGTGGCCCTGTCGAAGGCCCGGCCCGTCTAGCCGAAGAGGCAACCCACGGAATCGTTCCGCGAGTGGGTCGCGTGCCGCGTTGTGGCACTACCGGTCTTATGCACTACTGGCCTTACACACTGGGGGGCAAACGTGCTTGGCGCGGTATCGCCGCTAACACGGCTAACATTTCCTTGCGCGTTAAAACAGCGGGTTGCGCTTCGCTCTTTCCACGGCTATTCAACGGTAACTGTTAACGCGATTGCACTTTAATTGGCCGAAAAAACGTCGCTAGCTTTCTCATTGGGAAAGAACGACAGGGACGATTGACGTCCCACTATGCAGCGCAATTGCAGCGCGCCACGCCATGCACGAATCGCAACCGCAATTACCGTCCGACGTTACGCCGGAATCTACTCCGTTCCGACAGAATGAACCTACCGTCCGCCTTCATACGTTGCGTAGCACCGCGGCGTTTCCCACAGCCGGACCTCCGTTACCGGAAAACCCTTCGACGCTGTGATATCGTAGATCAGTTTCGCGATGTTCTCTGCCGTGGGGTTCTCTTCCAGCAGGTACATCGGCTCCTCGAGCTTCTTGAGCAGTTCGACCGCCGGGTCGTGGCGGCAGAGGATCATGCGGTGGTCGAGGTTGTCGTCGATCCAGGAATTCATCACCGCTTTTATGTCGCCAAAGTCGAGGACCATGCCGCGATTGTCGAGTGTCGCCGATTGAACGGTAATCAGGGCCTTTCCGTTATGCCCGTGCAGGTGCTTGCACTTACCGTCGTAGTGCATCAAGCGGTGGCCGTAACAGAAGTCGATCTCGCGAGTCACACGGAACATGGTTGTCTTACAGGCCATTGCCTGATCCCTGGTCGTTGAACCTGTTGATCTAACCCAACTATACTACCATGTGCAGGATGAATTGCCTTTAACCCGGAGTATGTAGGCCGGAACAATCTTGCGAAGTCCGGCATTGGCGTGCCACGAGGCCCATTCGTGCCCCATCCATCGAATTCACGTCAATCATCCGCAAGGGCAACCCAGCTAACCCAGAGTGACGCTGGTGGTAGCGAATATACTGATTGTTCCAATCAAAAGTACCGAAACAGTTAGATAGACCCTTACGATTATCCTGTTTTTGCGTCCTTAGGACGGAGTTGCGGCCATGCTGACCCATTTTCAGTTCAACATCCGGCATTTGGTAATGATCCTAGCCCTCGGGCTGGCCTTTTGGACATCCACCGCGCGAAACAAGGCGGTCGCATGCGACCCGGAGCCGTGCGGCAGCTGCTTTTGCGGCAATTGGTCCTTTTGGGATGGTTCCGAACCGGAACCGCTCGATCCGTGGTACGTAAGCGCCGATGGGATCGCGCTACAGCGAACGTTTCGCGGGGCTGGCCCGGTGGCTACGATGGGCCTTGGCTCGACCGGGACGTTCGCGTTGAATCGCTCGGACATGGTAGAGCCGTTTTCGGCCGGCACGCGGTTGCTTGTCGGACACACGTTCGACGATTCGCCCTACCAGATCGAGGCGTCCTATTATTGGCTCTCGACGCTCGACACGTCGGCGCAAACGATCGATCCGACGGGCAATCTGTTCTCTCCATTTAGCAACTTTGGCGTTCCTTCGGACAACCGCGTTGATTTCAACACATCGGTTGCAATTCACGAGACCTCTCGATTGGAAAGCGGTGAAATCGATCTGAAGGGCAAAGTGGCCCTTCCGGCCGGAAGCCCAACGATGATGCTACTGTTCGGTCTGCGCCATGTGGGGATTCGCGAGGAGTTTGACTATACTTCGCAACCAACAAAAAATATTCCCGTCATCATCCGCGCACACACCAACAACAATCTTTGGGGCCCGCAAATCGGCGGTCTTTTTGAATATGGCCGCCCGACGGCCTGGTTCCGCTTCGAGGGTAAAGTAGCACTTTGCAACAATGCGGCCGATCGCGATCTGGAAGCGCACATTGGCGGGGTCGACGCGTTCCACCCCCGCGCCTCGCAGACCAACACGGCGATGGTGGGCGATCTCTTGGCGACCATCCTGTGGCGGCCAACCCCACATCTGACTGCCAAACTCGGCTATCAAGCCTTGTGGTGCGATCAGTTGGCTCTAGCGGCGCGGAACTTCAGTTCCGATGTCGGTACGCTGACGAATGCCGCCGCCGAACCGCCGATCAACCAGCGCGGTACGGTCGTCTACCACGGCCCCTTCGCAGGGCTGCAACTCAACTGGTGACCAGCGGGTTTAAGTCAGGCTGGTAGGCCGGTCCTGCTTCGGCCCAACAGGCCGACATTTGAGTTGCATGGCGGGTGGCATGCTTTCACGCGCAACGGCTAAGGACCGCAGAATTAATAACTGTCGTTCTTCGCCTATGAGGATGTTGGCGGCATTCATTCGGCCAATTAAAGTGCAACCGCGTTAGCGGTTACCATTGAATAGCCGTGGGTCGAGCGAAGCGCAACCCACGGCTACTCACGTTTGGCCGCTAACGCGGCAGCAGCAAGACACCATCATCCGAAGACAACGCGCTGCACGGAATGAGTGGAGGGACCGCATGAGCCTTCTCCCTCAATTGCTTACGGTAGCTCCCTAAGTGCGACAGTAATTGCCTCGCCGGTCCTAAGCATGTTGTTACCTCTAACGGGCATGCCCACCCGCTGCGCGTGAAGATACGCCATCGCCCTATTTGCCATCCCCCGGCGCACGAAGCCAAACGCGGTAGTTGCTGCCGTTGGCACCGGCACTGGCAAAGGGCACGAAGAGTGCAACTACCGGCTTATTGCCGCCGGTACTGCCAACGGTGGCCGCAAATTGTAAGTTTTCCAGCGGAGATGCGGACGCCATCTCGGGTACGAGCGGCGCATCGATTAGCCGAAGTGTTTCGGCAGGTGGATACTCATGGCTAAGGTGATCGTCATAGGCCAGGACGAATGGTCCCCAGGTCAGCGCGGCGCGGTTGGCGTTGCCGTGTTCGCCCTTGACGAGCTTGCCGCTAAGATGAAACTTCAAGTGGATCACGTCGCCATCCTTCCACAACTGCTTGCGACAAGCGACCCACCCGCCCTCGCGTGCGCCGTCTTTGCCACAAGACCAATCGGCAGGCAACGCCCATTCCGGCAGGCGGAACTTTACGGCAAACGCGGCCGACTTTTTCAACCGCAGCGTCAGCAGACTTGTTCCCTTGTGAGGAAATTCGCTCGATTGCTCGACGGTAACTCGCTGCCCGCCAAGCATTATCGTTGCCCGTGATGTCTCGAAAGTACTTACCAGCAGCGTATCGCCGCTGGAATCGTGCGAACGCAGATATGCGGCTTGTGGGGCTAGGGCCATGCCGCGCGGGCCGCTGGAGTGGCAGCAGGTAATTTGTTTGTCGAATTGCTTCTTGCCTTCCAAGGCCGTGTAGTAGCACCAATCGTCGCCGCGCGGGTGTTGGGCGGCGGCGAGGTGATTGTAGAGTGCGCGCTCGATTTCGTCGCCGTACTTGGCTTTGCCCGTTAGGCGGAGTAATTGGAGGTTCAATTGAATCCAAGTCGTGGTGACGCACGTTTCGCAGATATTGGACGTCACTCCGTTGGGCAATAAGAAATCATCGTGGAAGTGTTCAAAGCTGCTCGCGCTGCCGGTGAAATAGAGCCGCTTGGCAACGATGTCCTGCCACGCATTGACGACGGCCTCAAGCATTCGGCGGTCGTCGGTCGCTCGTGCCAGTTCGCATAGCCCGACGAGGTTGGAAAGCATCTCGTATGCCTTGCCGTTGGCCGTCTTTTGGACTTGCTTGGTCGATAGAAGCGTGGTGAGAATCTTCGGGCCACCCGGCTCGTCCCACGACTTGACGATGTACTGGGCGAAATCGAGATACCGCCTTTCTCCCGTGGCGCGGTAGAGCAGCACGATTGGTTCCAACACGCTGGTCGCAGCCATGCCCATGTGCGTGCCTGCCGCAAGGATACTTTTCTTGGCGGGGAAGGTGGCGATGAGCAGGTCGCCCATTCTGCGGCAAGCATCGAGCGCGGCAGTGTTGCCCGTGTATTCGTAGTAGGTGAGCAGCCCGATGAGATTGTACTTGTGCGACCAGACATCCCAATCGGCCCCATTGCTGAGGCTGAACCGCTTCGCAGGAATGTACGTGCCCAGATATCCGTCGGGCTCCTGGCAGGCGATAAGGTTGGCGGCCGCGCAATCGAGCTTTTCGCGCAGGGCTGGGTCGCGCGTGTATACCCAGGCCAACGTGGCGGCGTGCATCCATTTGCCGATGTGCTCGCCAATCCAAGGGTGGCTGCCCGGCCGCTTGTGATAACCGGCCAAAAGCGGCCCAATATCGACGACGAGCAGGCGATTCTTTTCGTTTCGTGCGATCCGCTCGCCCAGCCAGCCGTCGATATGAATTGCTGAAGGCGAGAGCAGTTCGGCGACATCGGGCATGGCGGCGGGAACCTTGGGCGGACAGGGTTCGATGGTTTCGTTTGCCCACGACAATTGCTCCGCCATGCCAACCGTGCCAGGCAAAAACAGCAACCAAGTGATAATCGATATTCGGGTCGTTGCGGTCATCGTTAAGCTCCCGTGTGTAAGGGCAGCCATCGCAAACAACAACTGCCGCCCTGCGGTTGATTTCTTCCATTGCCCTCGGGGCCAACCGCCGACCAAGAGTATAACCACCCAAAAGCACTGTGTCACGTCACGTACAACCGGCGTTGAAGTTCCCACGGCAACTCCTTTTCAGCCGACACTTTTCAGCCGATAATTGACACCCGGCAGCGATATGTTTATGTTATAGGCATGAGAATAGAAACGCCAAAAATATCGCGCGTCGCCCTCGTTATCTATTAAGCGATGCACTCGATCGATGGCCTTACGATCCCGAATTCAAAATGAAACGTGCAATCTCATCCAGCCTCCTTTTGCCCGCGTTGTTTTTGATTGGTCTTGCCGATGCTGCCGGCGGCCGCACGGATAAGGAAGACACTTCCCACGATGTCCGCATGGAGTGGTTTCGCGATGCCCGCTTTGGCTGCTTCATGCACTGGGGTGTTTACTCGCAACTGGGCAACGAGTGGCACGGCAAGCACGGCCCCGGTTATGCCGAGCATATCCAACGGGCGTTGAAGATCGCGCAGGCCGACTACCGTCGCGACGCCATCGACAAGTTCAACCCCACGAAGTTCGATGCCGAAGCGTGGGTTTCGCTGCTCGAACGGGCCGGCATGAGGTACTACATCATCACGGCCAAGCACCACGACGGCTTCGCCATGTACGACTCGAAAGTCAGCGACTACAACGTCGTCAAGGCCACGCCCTGGCATCGCGACCCCATGAAGGAACTGAAAGCCGCCAGCCAAAAGCACGGGCTGCACTTCGGATTCTACTATTCGCACGCTTTCGATTGGGGGGACCAATATGGTCCGGGCAACGATTGGGAATGGAAGAACCCCGGCGGCGACCGCTTGCTGGGCGGCAAAGACTGGTGGGCATCAATGCCGGAGAAGCTGGCCGATGTCCGCAAAAACTACGTCGATCGGAAGTCGATCCCGCAGATTCGCGAGCTAATCGCGAACTATCAGCCCGACATCCTTTGGTTCGATACTCCTCACAAGCTGCCGTTCGAGGAAAACCTGCGCATCTTGCAAGCGGTGCGAGAGGCCGGGCCGAAGGTGGTCATCAACGGACGGCTGGCACGGGACGGCGCGCGGAACTATGGCGACTACCTTAGTACGGGAGACCGCGCGGTGGAGTTCGTCGACCGCAAGGACGATTGGGAAGCCATCCCCACGACGAACGAGTCGTATGGCTGGAACCCCTTCGACCTTTCGCACAAGTCGCCGGAGTTCCTCATCCGCGTGCTGGCCAAGGCCGTATCGCGAGGCGGCAACTTACTCTTGAACGTCGGACCAATGGGTGATGGCCGCATCGATCCAAAAGATGCGGCAATTCTCGAAGGCATCGGGCGATGGATGAACGTCAACGGGGAGGCAATTCACGGTTGCGGCAGATCGGCACTGCCGGTGCAATCGTGGGGCGTCGTGACGGCCAGAAAAAAGATGCTCTATTTGCACGTCTTTGGTGCGGGGGAAGGTCCATTGATTGTCGGCGGGCTTCTTAGCACGCCAATCAAGGCTTGGTTGTTAGCGGATGATGTAAAGAGTGGATTGAAGTTTCATCGTATCAACGATCGAGATTTAGCGATGGATGTTGTCCATGCAAAACGTTCGTCCGAGATCGACATCGTGGAGCAAAATACGAATGCCGCACCCCCGGCCCCTCTCCCCGGCCACCGCGTACACAGGGTTGCGGGAGAAGGGAGCGCTTCCGATACGGTAATTGCCCTGGAGTTCGACGACGTACCGAAATCTGGCGGTGTCCGATTGTTGTCGAACGCAGGTGAAACCAATCAACTCCTTGCTTTCGATGCCCAGCGACATCGCGGCGACCAGACCGGCGATGCTTCACGGCTGAGCTATGGCGACGGCAAAAAGAACCGGTATTATGTCGGCGGTTGGAAAGAAACCAAGCAGTGGCTCGACTGGGAATTCCGCTTGAACGAGCCAGCGAAGTTTGATGTGAATCTTCGCTACGCCAAAGGTTCCGGCGGGGGAAAATACGCCCTTCGCTGCGGAACCTGGGAGGCTGCGGGGCTCGCCACGCGGCAAGGGCGTCGCGACGAGATTGTGGACGAGAAGCTCGGCAAGCTCGACCTGCCCGCCGGCACGCATCGCATCGAACTGCGAGCCGCGGAAGTTGGCCAAGGAGAGTTGTTTCTGCCGTTGGAACTGCAATTGAGGCCGAGCAAGTAGGCCCCATTTTGCCGAAAGGGACCGCAGTGCGACGCTCAACGCCGAAAAGAAGAAACGACAACGCCAAACCTTGAAAGAATCGGCCGTATAAATCCATCATGGCGTTGCCGGCCAGGCTGTTTCATTTGCCCTTTCTGCTTGTTATGATAGGGCAATGCTCGCGGTGGCGTTGGGTTCCGCGGCAGCCACTTCCTGGGTAATACAAATTCAAAGGAGAAACTTTCTCATGCGTCGTCGCCAGTTTATCAAAGCCGTTGCAGCCGCCGGAAGCGGCATGTTAATTCTTCCTAGCGGTGCCCGAGCGGGTAAAAACGCCCCCGGCAATAAGCTCAATATCGCGTTGATCGGCGTTTGGGGCCGAGGCTTGGCCCATTACGAATCGCTGGGTGCTGAAAACGTCGTTGCGCTGTGCGATGTCAACGAGAAGCGATTGCCAGAGGCCCTCAAGTCTTTTCCGAAAGCCAAGACGTACACCGATTGGCGGAAGTGCATCGAGCAAAAGGACCTCGATGCCGTCGTTATCTGCACCGCCGACCACCACCACGCCTTCATCGCCAACTGGGCGCTGAACCGCGACCTGCACGTCTATTGCGAGAAGCCGCTGGCGATCAGCGTCGAGGAAGCCCGCGTTGTCCGGGCGAACTGGCTCAAGAAAAAGGACAAGCTAGCCACGCAGGTCGGCATGCAGCGGCACGCGATGCCGAACTTCAATCGCTTGCGCGAAATGCTTCGCGACGGTGTGATCGGCGACCTTTCCGCAGCCTACGCCTGGGGCAATCGCCAGATTCGCCGCAAGGGCTATTGGCCCGATAGCGGCCAAGCACCCAAAGGCTTTCATTTCGACCTTTGGCTCGGCCCCTCGCCGGCGCATCCGTATAACCCGGCCTATTTTGCGGGTGGCCCGGGCATGAACTGCCTCGAATGGAACATGTTCTGGGATTTTGGCGCCGGACAAATCGGCGACATGGGTAGCCATACGATGGACCTGCTTTGGAACGCCGTCGATGCCTCGCTGCCGACCTCGGCGGAAGCGAAGGGTGAGAAATACAATCCCGACGTTACGCCCGTTGAATGCGAGTCGCATTTCGAGCATCCTAAGAACGACTGGCGCGGCCCCATTCGCATAAGCTGGTATCAGGGCGGCGCCATGCCGCCGTCGCCCAAGCCCTATATCGATCTGAAGCGGATCGATCACGGCGCGATGTTCAAAGGCTCGAAGGGCTACGTTGTGGCCGATTTTGGTTCGCGCATCGTGCTGCCTTTCGGCGATAGCTCCGACTTGACCTACTACAAGCCGCGTTCGCAGGACAATGTGCTGCCGCCAGTAGGCCACTTCCAGAAACAGTGGCTAGACGCTTGCAAGAACACGAGCCTCAAGACGGCTTGCGACTTTGAATATAGTGCCAACATGATCGAGCAAATGCTGCTTGGGCTGGTGGCCTATCGCGTCGGTAAGAAGATCAACTACGACGGTGCAACGGGCCAAGTGACCAATTGCCCGGAAGCGAACGACCTGCTGGCTCGCAAGTACCGTGCGGGCTGGACGCTCAATGGGTGAGTTTTCTTCCTCCCCCTCTCCCGCAATCGGGAGAGGGGCCGGGGTGAGGAACTTTGATGCCACTCGCACGCTTTGATTTCCGATTGCCCTCGTTCCCATGAGGAGCGTGGGAACGAAATAGGACCATGCAAACAACCCTTTCGCGGCGCAATTTCCTTCGCACTTCGCTTGCCGCGACGAGCGTCATCGCTTTTCCGTCGATCGTACCGGCCAGCGTCTTGGGCCGCGATGGCGCGATTGCGCCAAGCGAACGGATCGTGCTTGGCGGCATCGGCATCCACAATCGCGGCGGCTACGTGCTGGGCTTCATGCTCGAACAGCCCGACGTGCGGTTCGCCGCCGTGGCCGACGTTCGTGCGGACCAGCGGAAAACGGTCAAGGCTACGGCCGATAAACACAATGGCGATACGAACTGCGCGGTCTACCGCGATTTTCGCGAACTGCTCGATCGCAAGGATATCGATGCCGTGCTGATCGCCACCGGCGACCGTTGGCATGCGCCAGCTTCGATCCTCGCCGCTGAAGCGGGCAAAGATATTTACTCCGAGAAGCCGTGCGCGATTACGATCGAACTGGCTCGCCGCCTTGCGCGCACGATCCAGCGCACCGGTCGGGTCTTTCAGGCCGGCACGCAGCGCCGAAATGTCGCGAACTTTGTTGCCGCCGTGCAACTCGCACGAAGCGGCAAGCTCGGTAAGCTGCATACGCTGCACGCATCGATTTACGAACTGCAAAACCGCCTCGATTGGCTGCCCGCTGAACCGGAGCCAGTGCGAGACATTGTCGATTGGAACCTTTGGCTGGGGCCGGTTCCCTGGCGGCCCTATAACCATACGTACGTTGACGGCGGCTGGCGGGGGTTCGACGATTTTGATTCCGGCGCAAAGCTGCTCGACTGGGGCGCGCACACGCTCGATCTTTGCCAATGGGCCGCCGATGCCGATGGCACGACGCCGATCACCTACGAGCTAATCGACCTGCCTGGCGACAACGCCATCGAATGTCGCTATGCCAACGGAATCGAGCTTCTGCTGCGCCGCAATGGTTGGCTCGGACTGGGCACTTGCCCGGTGCGGTTTGAAGGCGATGAAGGTTGGATCGAGACGGGCGATTCGGGCAAGATCGCCGTGTCGCACGAATCGCTCCGCGCCGGCCTGCCGCCTCCGCCTGCGGAAAACGGCATCTCGCCGCGCTATCACGTTCGCGACTTTTTCAATTGCGTGAAGTCCGGGGCGAAGCCGCGTGCGAACGCGGAGGTTGCCGCCGGCTCACATATCGCCTGCCATGCCGCAGCGATTGCTTGGAAGCTCAACCGCAAGTTGACCTTCGATTCGGCAACGGAATCGTTCATCGGCGATGAAGAAGCCAACCGCATGCGCAGCCGTGCCGTGCGGGAACCGTGGACGATATAGTCTCCCCTCGACCGTAAACGTGAGAGGGACGGTGGTGAGAGCATTTTTACTTGCAAGGCGACCGATGAGTCTTCGATCGAACGAGGAAGCAGCGAGTCCGAACAATAATGGCGATTGAAACCACGCTCCCAGATCGTCCGCTCTTTCAAGCCGCGAACATTAGTAAGTCGTTCGATGGTACGCAGGCCCTGACCGATGTATCGCTGACGATCCGCTGCGGCGAGGTCCATGCTCTGATGGGGGAGAACGGGGCGGGTAAATCAACATTGATGAAAATCCTCGCTGGGCTATTTCCGGCTGATTCCGGAGACGTGTATCTGGATGGCCGTAAGGTTGTCCACCATAGCCCGTTTCAAGCAATGCAACACGGCATTGCCATGATCCACCAAGAGTTGATGCCGATCCTCGATATGACCGTTGCTGAAAACCTGCTTTTGGGCCGCGAACCGGTTGGCCGAATTCCCGGCGTGATCGATCGCCGCGTCGCGCGCGCGGAGGCGGAAAGAATGCTTGGCCTGCTTCAACTCGATTTTCCGACCGATCGACGGATGCGGACGCTTAGTGTCGCTCAGATGCAGATGGTCGAGATCGCAAAGGCGCTGGGGCAGAACGCTCGGATCGTGATTATGGATGAGCCGACGGCGGCCATTTCCAACCGCGAGATCGATGCTCTCTTCGCCGCGATCCGGTCGATGAAGGCTCGCGGCGTGGCCGTCGTCTATATCACGCACAAGATGGATGAAGTTTTCGCCATTGCCGATGTGGTCACGGTCCTTCGCGATGGCTGCCACGTTGCCACGCGACCGGCAACGGAACTGAACAACGACACGCTCATCGAGCTGATGGTGGGCCGGGAACTGCGAGAACTACTTCCCAAGCCATGCGAGGCCGGTGAAGCGATTGCACTATCCGTCCGCCATCTCACGCGGGCCGGCTCATTCCGCAACATCAGCTTCGATCTGAAATGCGGAGAAGTCTTGGGCATTGCCGGGCTTATGGGCGCGGGCCGTACCGAGGTCGCAAGTGCCATTTTCGGCCTTAAATTGCCCGATTCCGGCGAAATCGTCGTTCATGGGCGGCCCGCCAAGATTCGCTCCGCGGCGGATTCCATGCGACTGGGGATCGGCATGGTGACCGAGGATCGCAAAGGCCAAGGCATCGTTCCTGCGATGAGCGTCGCGCACAACGTTACCCTGGCTGCGCTGGACGCGTATTGCACCGGGCCGTTCATACGCCGAAAACGAGAGCGCGCAGCGGTGGATGAAAACCTTCGCACGTTCGCGATTCGCACATCGAGCCGAGGCCAGCCCGTCGGCGAATTGAGCGGCGGCAACCAGCAAAAGGTGGTCATCGCCAAGACCTTGCTCACCAATCCAACGATTATCCTGCTCGATGAGCCGACGCGGGGCGTCGATATCGGCGCGAAGGCGGAAATCTACACGATCGTTGCCCGGCTCGCTCAACAGGGCCGTTCGGTGATTTTGATCTCGTCGGAGTTACCGGAGATCATGGCACTTTGCGACCGCGTGCTGGTAATGCGGCAGGGCACTATTGCCGCGGAGCTAGCCGTCGCAAAGACCACGCAAGAGGAGATCCTGAGATATGCCATGCCCGTCTGATCGTGCCGTGTCGTTAAGCCGCCTTCGTGCGTGGATCAAACAGTTCGGCATCTTGGCGGCCATCGTCATCATTGCCGCCACTTTAGGATGTGCTAAGCCAACCTTTTTAACGACCACAAACCTGGTCAACGTCGCGCGTCAGATTTCCATCAATGGCATTCTCGGCGTGGGCGTCACGTTGGTGCTGCTGACGGGCGGGGTCGATTTGTCGCTGGGGTCGGTGGTGGCCTTGACCGGCGTGATCGCAGCCTGCTTCGCCCACCCAGGGGTATATCCGTTGTGCGTTCCGCTGATCCTCGGCATCGCCGCCGGCATGGCTTGCGGCGCAACCAACGGGCTGGTTATCACCGGCGGCGTGCCACCGTTTATCGCAACGCTGGGTACGATGACCGTCGCACGCGGACTGGCCCAGGTAATCAGCGACGGTCGGCCGGTCTCGAATATGAGCCCTGCCATGATTCGGCTCGCCGGCGACGTAGGCGGAATCCCCGTGCCGGTTATCATTCTTGCCGCCGTCGCCTTGGCGGCTTGGACGATGCTGACCAACACGCGGCTAGGCCGCCATATTTACGCCGTCGGCGGCAATGAGAACGCCGCTCGGGCGTCCGGCATCGATGTCCGTCGCGTGAAAATGTTCGCCTATACGATTTGCGGTGCGCTGACCGGGCTGGCCGGAATCGTACTCGCCGCCCGCATCAACACCGGGCAGCCGAACGCCGGGCTGGCCTACGAACTGGATGCCATCGCGGCAGTCGTGATCGGCGGCACGAGCCTTTCTGGCGGTGCAGGCGGCATCGGCGGCACGATCCTGGGGGCCTTGCTCATGGGCGTCATCAACAATGGCCTGGACCTTCTCAACGTCTCCTCCTACTACCAGCAGATTGTAAAGGGTATCATAATAGTCGGTGCCGTCTGGCTCGACCGACGCAGTTCACGCAAGGAGGGGTAACCCTCGTTCCCGCGCAGAGGTTGGGAACCCGTTCACAAGGGAAGCAAAAATGAAACGATCCGCGCTGACACTTACGGCTTTCCTCCTCTTATCCCTCGGCTGCAACCAACCGCCTGAGCCAAGTAAGGCCGCCTCGGGCGAAAAGCAGATCGTCATTGGCGTAACGATGATGAACATGGCAAATGAGTATATCGTCGGTCTAAACGACGCGATGGCGGCACAAGCGAAAGCCAGCCGCGTGAAGCTGATTGTCAACGACGCCCAGCGCAGTGCGGAAAAGCAGGTGCAGCAGGTCGAAACTTTCATTGCCCAAAAGGTTGACGCCATCATCCTCAATCCGTGCGAGGTCGAGGCGAGTTCGCCGGCCGTCGATAAGGCCCAAGCTGCGGGAATTCCCATCGTCAACGTGAACTCCGAGACATCTTCCGCTCCGACGGCATTCGTCGGGTCGCACGACGAAGAATCTGCCCGGCTGGCGATGGAATATATCGCCGCGCGCTTAAGCGGCAAAGGCGAAGTCGTCATGATGCACGGCTACATGGGGCAAGCCGCACAAATCAAACGCGATCGCGGTGCCCGCGCGGTGCTTGCCAAGAATTCCGGTTTGCATCTGCTGGCCGAGCAGACGGCCGAATGGGATCGGGCCAAGGCGGTCACGTTGATGGAGAACTGGCTTCAGGTACACGGCGACAAGATTTCAGCCGTCTTTGCACAAAATGACGAAATGGCAATGGGTGCCCTCTTGGCAATTGAACGAGCAAAGAAGAAAGACCAAGTCATCGTCGTCGGCGTGGATGCCATCGCCGACGCACTGCAAGCGGTCAAAGATGGCCGATTGGATGCCACCGTCTTTCAGGACGCAAAAGGGCAAGGAAGCACGGCCGTTACGGTGGCTGTCCGGCTTGCCAATAAGCGGCCGGTTGAAAAGGAAACGTTCATTCCGTTTCAATTGGTTACCAAGGAAAACGCCGGTACGTTTGCAAAGTAGAACTCCGCCCTCGTTATCGACGCGGTGCGCCTCGCCTGCAAGTATTGTGGCAGGCGGGACGCCTGCACCACAAAATCTGGACGTTGCTGTTCTCCTGGATTGAAGTTAGTGCGAGTTGACAACACCATTCTCGCCTGCAAAAATGTGGCAGCGTATTACTGCAACTCGGTGGTGGAATTCCCGTTCTATCGCAGCGTGAGCCTCGATCGGGTACGATGGCACCATTCGTACCCGAAACGTTTATTTCTTACAGGGAGTTGGTAAATGACGGCGAACCTTTTCACTACTGTTCTGGCCTTTATGTCGCTTGCCGCTGCGGTCGATGCCGAAAAGCCGCCGGCAACTGCCGACGCACGCCCCACGCTCTTTCTGATTGGCGACTCGACCGTCAACAACTCCTCAAAAGGGCTGCTGGGCTGGGGCAAGCCGATCGTTGCAGAGTTTGACGCGGCCAAGATTCGCGTCGAGAACCGCGCACGCGGCGGACGCAGCAGCCGCACCTTTTATACCGAAGGGCTTTGGGGCCAGGTTGCCGCGCAACTGAAGCCGGGCGATTTTGTCCTCATGCAGTTTGGCCATAACGACGGCGGTTCTCTGCGGCAATCGACGCGCGCTTCGCTCAAAGGCACGGGCGATGCAACGGAAGAGTGGACCGATCCCAAGACCGGCAAGAAGGAAACGGTGCGGACGTACGGCTGGTACTTGCGTAGCTACGTAAAAGAGGCCAAGGCCAAAGGGGCCACGCCGATCGTTCTTTCGCCCGTTCCACGAAATATCTGGAAAGAGGGCCATGTTGGCCGAGCCTCCGGCGATTACGGTAAATGGGCTGCCGAGGTGGCGAAGAGCGAGAGCGTGCCCTTTGTCGATCTCAACGAAATCGTGGCGAAGCAGTACGAAACGGCCGGCGAAGAAAAGGTCAAAACCGCCTACTTTTCACCGACCGACCATACGCATACCACTCCGGAAGGCGCGAAGCTCAACGCAAAAAGCGTCGTCGAGGGGGTTCGCGGACTGGCCGATTGCCGCCTGAATGACTATGTGGGAAAGAAATAAAGCTTCCGATCGCCGCAACGTTGCTCGCACTCGAATACGTTCACTTTCCTTTGAAATTCACGGCATCCCGGATGACGGACCCGTTTAGGGGCGGAATCTCTTAGGACTTCCCTTTCTTGGAAGGTTTCGATTTGCCGGAACCGTTGAGGGCGACCGCTTGGCGAACGAGTGCCTTGAAGGCGGACTCGTCAACTTCTTCTCCTTCGTGGATGTCGATCGCGCGGCGCACGTTTCCGTCGAGACTCGAGTTGAACAGACGGGCCGGATCCTTCAGAGACGCGCCCTTGGCGAAGGTCAGCTTCACGACCTTCTTGTAGGATTCGCCAGTGCAGATGATGCCGTCGTGCGACCAAACCGGCGTGCCCATCCACTTCCACTCCTCGACGACGTCCGGGTCTGCTTCCTGGATGAGCTTGCGCATTCTGCTGAGGGTTTCCCCGCGCCAGTCCCCGAGTTCGGCGATTCTTTTCGGGTGCAGGTCACGACCCAGATCACCGGTCGACCTCGTGAATGTGGCCATTGGAGTAGTCAAAGATGATGGCGTTTACCGGTGTGTCCGCACTGACCTTCGTCTGAAGGAGGAAGTCCAC
>JANXOJ010000040.1 GCA_025353625.1 Planctomycetota bacterium
GTGAAGGTGCCTCGCCGCGAAGGCTTTGGGATTGTCGGCGGTGAGGCGAACGAGGGTCTTTGAAAGCGCGTCTTGACGGTGCCAACGCCGAATCCGTCAATGACTGCCTCGCGAATCAGTAGCAATACGACTCGATCGGCGCATTGATCCTCTGCGATCCGATATCGTCGTCATCGTTACATGATCGTTACCTGCGGAATTTACCCCCATTAGCCGCGGTAGAATGCGTTTTCGTGCCGCTTCAAAACCGCTTCTTTGCTTGCGCATCGGGCTTGGATAGCGAAACCTGCCGGCCATCGACATTGCCGGTAATTCCGACTGTTTGTCCCCTGCCGCACGCGCCGGTTGTGCTGGGGTTTGCAGTTGTGCCGGGCCACAAAAACGGCTTTTGACGCCTGTTCCGACGCGGCGCATGACGGCGCACCGTTCCGAACCGATTTCGCTCATTCTCATCCAAAAATCCGGACGAAGCCAAACAATGAGAAGTGCCGTCAATGGATGACGGATCGTATCTCGGAGAGTAACCAGTACGACCCTTGCGGCTGGTCGCGGATAGGTTCGGATCGAAACGGAAGTTCCCCCGGAACGGTTTGAGTCGGTGGCATGCCGGAAAGCAAAAGCCAATTCGACCCTCCCGGGTAGATCACGGAAGAACCATGAATCGGATTGTACGTCTAGCACGACTTTTACGGTGGCTACGCCTGAAACGCATCGTTCGACTTGCACGCCTTGCGCCGGCACGCCAACCGCGGCTCGTCGCGGTGGCGGTTGGAGTTGCCATCGTTGGCCTGCTGTGGCTGATGTCCGGCCACCGGCGTACGTTGCGAGAGGGCCTTCAGGCAACCCAGCAGGCGTCGCACAGCGATGCACGCTATCGGGAAAGTGTCGCCCCGGCGTGGCCCAAGTATCTGCCGAGACCGGATTCGATCCGGCTAGCTGACTTTACGCCGGGCAGTGGGCCGATCGTGATACCGGCCGTCGTCCGCGGTCCGATCGAATCGGTTTCAGAAAGGCTCCCTGCCGTCGATTCGCCAGAACGGAATTCCCCGGCGCGGCCATCGAGTAGCGGCATTTCGCAGCAGCAGGCGTCCATCGCACAAAACGCCCCAGCGATAGGCCCGCCACGGTTTACGATTCCCATTATTGCGCCGCCAAGGATGGCGAGCTTGCCGCAGGCCGGGCCGGTGCGGTCGGAAGCGATGGAAAAAATCGCCCGGCAGGCCGACCAGAAAATTCGCCAAGGTTTTGAACTGGCGGGGCGCGGGGCCTATTTCTCCGCTCGAAGCGAGTTTACGGCTGCCTTGCGGCTGGTGGCCCAAGGCCTGGACGGCGAACAGAACACGCCCCTGCACGGCCAAGCCCTTGGCATCGCACTGACCGCAATGAAGGAAGCTCAGGACTTCATTCCCGCCAACGGTAAGCTCGAATCGGAGCTCGATCTGGCCGCCATCGTCGGCAGCCATCGCACGCCGGTGCTAAAGAATGTTCCCGTCGCGGAAATTCAACCGATGCGGGCATTGAACCGCTACCTCACCTTCGCCCAGGAACAGTTGGCGATCGCCGAAGGTCGGGAGGTGGCCGGATCGATGGCTTTGTTGGCCTTGGGCAAGATGCACGCCACCCTCGCGGCCAAGGGCGGCAACGAGATTCCCGCTCCGGATGCCAAGGCCGTGGTCTGCTTCCATGCGGCCATCCTGGTCTGCCCGCGAAACTACATGGCCTCGAACGACCTCGGTGTGCTATTGGCTCGCAACGGCGATTACAGCGGGGCACGCACGGTCTTGGAGCATAGCGTGTTGGCGCATCGCTGTTCGGAGAATCTGCAAAACCTGAGCTTTGTTTATGGACGTGTCGGCGAGCGGCGACTTGCCGGCTTGGCCACCCAGAAGGCCCAATCGGCACGCGAGCAGGAAGTCGCCGAACTCAAGAACGCCAATCTATTGGGCGGCGGCGCCGTGCAGTGGGTCGATCCATCGGCTCTCGCTCAATCGTCGGAAACGTGGCCGAATGCCATCGCGACGGCCAAGCCCGCCAGTGGGACGGCAAACGCAGCCGCCGCACGGCAAGGCGACAGACCGGTCGTCGGCACGTTGCCTTGGCCGTTGGGTCCGGCAGCCAGTCGGTGATGCGAAACCAAAACTAAGAATTCCGGATAAATGAAAATGAGACTTCACGCCAAAACAACGACAACGAAAATGTTCCACGACATGTCGCAGCGACCGCGCCGCCTTACCGTCGGCCTATCCGGTATCCTACTCGCGTTGACCGTAGCGTCCCTAGCGGCCGCGCGGGAACCGGTCGCCGCTGGCGGTGCGACGTACCCTTGCACGAGCTGTGCCTCACCCCAGGGTTTGGGGTCGGCGGCACCGTATCCGGTTAGCGGTATCGATTGTGCCGATGGAAGCTGCGGCCAGAGCGGACGCTGCCGCGGCTCCGGCTGGGAAGACGCTCGCTTCATCGCATGGCAGGCTTATGCCCAAGGCGAGTACGTCGGCCACGCACGCACCGAACACGTGAGCGAATATCGTCTGCGCGTCGACGACCAGTTGGACATGCTCTACCGCATCACCCGCGACGAGACGCGGACCCAGTACAAGCTGAATGTGGGCGATGAAGTGCGCGTCGAATCGTTTACCGATCCGGAGCTCAATCGCACGCTGATCGTTCAGCCCGACGGCATGATTACGATGCGGCTGATTGGACAGGTGCATGCCTCCGGCCGGACGATCGAGCAGCTTTGCGGCACGCTGGAAGACGTATATAAGAAGTACTACAAGGTGCCTTCGATCACCGTGACGCCGCAAAAAATGAATACCAAGTTGGACGACCTGCGCTCGGCCGTGGACCGTCGTTACGGAACGGGCGGCCAAGGAACGAACGTCCGCGTCGCACCGGACGGAACTATTTCTCTGACCATGATCGGCTACGTTCGTGCCCAAGGACTGACGCTGGGCGAACTGCGGCAGGAAATCAACGAACGCTACCGCGAGAAAATTGAAGGCATGGAGGTGATTCCCGTCCTGAACACGCGGGCACCGCGCTACGTCTACGTGCTGGGCGAAGTCCGCACGCCGGGCCGTTTCGAATTGACCGGCCCCACAACGATTCTGCAATCGATGGCCATGGCCGGCAGTTGGGTCAACGGGGCGAACCTCTCGCAGATCGTCGTCTTCCGTCGCGGCGATGATTGGCGGATGATGGCTGCGATGTTCAACTTGGAAGGGGCACTTCGAGGAAAGACGCCATGCCCCAAAGGCGAGGCCTGGGTTTCCGACGGCGACGTCATCGTCGTGCCCAAGAGCCGCATCCTCGAAGCCGACGACTTTATCAATCTCGTCTTCACCCGCGGCATTTACGGGGTATTCCCGCTGCAATCGACGATCACGTTCCAGAAGTTGTCGACGCTATAGGTTTGTATCGCGGCGACCCGGATCCGCTTCCAACACGAAAGCCAGCCGGAGGTCCACAATTCGTCGCACCGACTCATGGACTCTCGGTCTCGCTGGGGCTCGAGCCGTCGGCCTCTGGCTGTTGCTTTTCTTTCGCCTGGTTGGCGCGGTGGGTCGCTTTGCCCGGCTTGGAAGTTTTGGCGGAGGGCCGCTTTTCGACCGGTCGCTTCTCGCTCGACTTTTGATTGTAAACTTCGTCCAGAATTTCCTTCACGCGATTGGCACTGAGGCCGGGACCGACGCGTACCATCCGCACCGTATAGTCCGGCGCGGCCGCTTGATCGAGTTCCTTAATCATCTTGGCGACGTGGTCGAAAAGATAAGCGGGCGCGGAGACCATCAGGGAATTGGACGTCTCATCGACACCGATCGAAAGCAGGCCCTTGAATTTTGGCGTCTTCTGCTCGGTCTTATCGGTATCGTAGTTGAAAATAATGCTTCGGCTCGATTCTTTCTGTTGATTGTTCGTAGCCAGAGCCTTGTCGTTGGAACTGAGCAGGTCGCGGTAGACATCCTTGACCGTGTCCACCACCGCTCTGGCCTTGGAGTACTTCAGCCGAATGACTTCGGTTTTACGAACCGATTGCGAGTCGCTCGGCGGCGGCTGGTCGTAGAGCTTGATCAAATCCTCGATCGTCTTGAGCTGTTTGGCGTCGGCCCCTTCCACCAAGATGGTGTTGGTGTCGGCATCCGAGATGAACTTCAGCTTTCGCCGCTTCGATAGTTTCCGCTCGTCCTCCGAATCGTCCTGGGAATCGGCACCGTAATCGTAAAACATCCAACGCGACGGACGGGGACGCTCCTTCTTGTCCTCTTTGAAAAAATCCTCCAGATTCAGCGAGACCCCCACCGCCCAGGCATATTTCAAGCGGAAGACCTGGTAGTCCTTGCGGTTATTCGGCAACTGCGCGGCCAGTTCTTCCAGCCGATCCAGGGCCTGAGTATCCTCCGAGGAAACGATCATCTTGCCGTCGGGTCCAATCGAAATCTTGATCGGAGGCGGGCTATCGACCGGACCCTTGTTGGCTGGAAGACTTTCAGCCGGCCCCATATCGGCCGATCTGCTTTGCAGATTGGCCAAGTGAAGCAACGGCGGCTGGGTTCGATCGGTAGTTGGGGGCGGCTGCAGGGCCGATCCCCTCACCCCCAGCATCGCTCCCGCAGATGGGAGAGGGGAGGCTGGCGTTGGCCGAGTGTCACCCGCGTGCGGAAGAGGAGAGTTCGTATTCGGAGCAGTTGGCGCGGGGGCTTTGGGTATCAACAAGGGATTGGGCGCGATGGAGGGCCACGCTTGGCGAATTCGCTCGATGAGCTCCTCCGTTTCCTTTTCGTCGCCGCCGTCGATCGTGCGAACCGTGGCCGATCCGCTTCCGCCAGAGGGAATTTCACCGAGCTTGACGAGCAGGGCCTCGACCTCGGTCAGTTCGACCGGGTTCGCCCAGAGCAGTAAGCGGTTGTGTTCCACATCGGCATCGACGCGAAAGCTTCTCGGTGCGTTTGCATTGTCTGGGCGAGGCTGATCGTATGGGTTCCAGTAATTGGTTCGGGATTTCTCCTTTTTTGCGCCGCTGCCGAGCATGAAATCGATCGTGCCGGCCACATAATCGGCGGCTAGGCGGCGGAGGCGAATCACTTCAAATTTCCGTTCGCTGCCGCTGAGCTTGTCGACCAACGCGCGTATCGTTACGTGGTCGGCAAGCGATGCGTATACGATGATCGACGAATTCTTCTTATCGACTTCCAGCCGAGTCGTCGGATCGAGGTTGCCGATCTCCTCCAATGTCTTGACCACCGGCTCGGGATCGATGCCCGATAGGCGATAAACCTGCATGCGGTTCATATTCACCAGCAGCGAGCCGTTACGATCGACCGGGATATCGACGGCATCGATCACTTGGGCGATGATGAGCATTTTGTCGCACCGGGCATGGACCAAAAGGCTGTTGTTGCGGACGTTGACCGCCAAAGTTGTCGCCGCTTTCGGTCCCGGCGGATTGCCATTGGAAGGCTGCTGTCCCGACGCGCCACCGCCGCCGCCTTGTGCGCGGGCCAACATCGCCGCCTGTTCAGCACTGATATTCCCCGGCTGTCCACCCTGTGCTGCGGCAGACTTGGATTCGGAGCCTAGGAGCGTGGCTAGGAGGGAATGGACTTCTTCCGCTCGGACGTGTTTCAGCTTGAATTCGCGAAAGGAACGCGGCTGGCTTTCTTCCGCCTGTTGCTGTTGCAAAACGGCGTCGATGTCGCGGAGGTTCGTCACCGCATCCATGGCCTCCAAACGATTCGTCTCGTTCATCGGGGTCAGCCGACCGTTGGGGCTGAGCATCGGTTTCAACTCGTCCACGGCCGATTCGGCCAAGAGCGAGACTAACGGGAACGAGACCTTGACGTATTCGTGCGGATCGCGCTGCGATAGATCGGCCCGATCGACGCGCGGCACCAAGCTTGGATCGAGCTTCTTGATCTCGGCCACCGTCATGACTTCGCCGCGACAAAGCAACGTGAAACCGCGCGCCAGCAGGTGCCGATTGATCAGGTCGCGGACTTCCGGCACCGTATAGCTTCGCCGCGTCGATAGATTGAGGTAATCGCCGGGCAACTCCTGCCAGTCGAGGCTCATGCCCGATATCGTCGCAAGCCATTCCAGCACCGGTTGCCACGACTGGCCGTTGAAACGCAGCCGTATCTTGCCGTCGCCGTTGGGCCGGACCTTCAACTCGTCGCGGTCGGGCGGAGTAGGCGGCGTCGTGGGGCGATGGATCGACTTGATCGGTTCCTTCGCCGTCGCATGGTCCGGCTTGGTCGATGGTTGACCGGGCGTCTCGGTTTTGGGCGATGGATCGCTCGGCTTGTCGTGCGCTGCTGGCACGACCGCGTTTGTCTCCGGGGTAACGACCGCCGCTTTGGCGTCGGGTGCAGGGCTTCCCGTGAGGACTTGAGGAGCCGCACTACTCTCCGTGGGCGAGGCGACTGTTTTCTCGACTGTTTTCTCGACGTCTTTTTCTCCGGCCGCGGCCAATGCTCCGCACGGCAACGCAATGAGCATCGCGCACCCCAAACCGGCAGAGATTATCCAACGCATCGCGGTCACGATCTGCCCCCTGGAAGCTCTAGGCCCACACATCCACCCATTCTAACAACGATCTGGTC
>JANXOJ010000045.1 GCA_025353625.1 Planctomycetota bacterium
GCCGCTGCCTGCCGCTGAAGGCGGGAGAAAAGGTCGTCTGTTCGGGTGCCGTTCAGTTGCTTGCCACACTCGTCAACCTTCAATCGGCCAGTCCGGTGAATTGAATTTTCGCCGGCCCGTCGCTTTCGATCATGCTTAAAAGACTCATTCATTGGGCCATTCATAGCCGGCTGGTCGTAATTTTGCTGGCGCTCGGCTTAATCGCTTTCGGCGTCCGCTCGTTCCTCCGTATTAATGTGGAGGCCTATCCCGACCCGGCCCCTGCCGTGGTAGAAGTCGTTGCCCAGTATCCCGGCGCTTCCGCCGAAGATGTCGAGCGTCAGGTAACGCAAGTTCTCGAAGTCGCGTTGGCGGGCATGCCCGGCCTGAACTACACGCGCAGCCAATCGATGTTCGCTCTGAGCCACCTTCGCAACCAATTTGAATATGGCGTCGATCAGCAGGTCGCCCGACAGGAGGTAATCAACCGGCTACAATTCGTGCAATTGCCGACGGGCGTCGTTCCGCAGATTTCGCCCCAGTCGCCCACGGGCGAGATCATGCGTTACGTGTTGCGCAATCCGGTCGATTCCTCGGGCAAGGGCATCTATACGCTCAACGATCTGAAATCGTTGCAAGACTATACGCTGGAGCACCTCTTTCGCCGCGTGCCGCGGATTGCCGATATTACCAGCTCGGGGGGGAGCATCAAGCGCTATGAAATCCGCCCCGATCCAGCCCGGATGCTGCGCTATGGCATTACACTTCAACAGCTAGAAGCCGCGATCGCATCCAGCAATATGAACGTCGGCGGACAATACCTGACCCAAGGCGAGACCGTACAAGTCGTTCGCAGCGTTGGTTTGATCGGCGATGGCCAGGATCCGATCGAGCGAGCAGTGACGTTGAAGGATCCGATTGCCGCTCGCGACTACCTCCGCGCGGCCGAGGCTCGCCGCCTCCGCGAAATCAGGCAAATCGTGCTGAGCGCGACGAACAACGTGCCGATCCGCGTCGATGATATCGTGGAGGGCGGCCTGCTCAAGGCGGCCGACGATCCGGCGGCCTTCGGCGTGGTCGTCGGCAATCAGACGCGCCTGGGGCGCGTGATGATCGGCGAACCGCGCATAGATTCCAACGGCCAGGAAATCGTCGACAAAAGCCGCAACCGCAAGTGGAACGACGACGACGACGTCGTGCAAGGCGTCGTACTTTTGCGCAAGGGCGAACAATCTCTGCCGGCGCTGCGCGATGTTGAGGCCCTCGTCAAGGATCTGAATGAGACGCCCGGCCGGCTCTTGCCGGGCGTGAAGATCGACGTCGGCTACGACCGCACGGATTTAATCCACGTCACAACGAGCACCGTTCAGGAAAATCTTATGGCGGGTATGGCGTTGGTCACGCTGGTGCTTTTGATGTTCCTCAGCAACATGCGGACGGCGCTGATCGTGGCGATCAATGTACCGCTGGCATTGCTGATCGCCTTTGGCTTGCTTTTTATGAGGGGAAAATCGGCCAATTTGCTTTCGATCGGCGCGGTTGATTTTGGCATCATCGCCGACTCGTCGGTAATTGTCGTTGAAAACATTTATCGACACCTTATTTCCGGGGTCAACTCCCAGATGCCCATCGGACAGCGTGTGATCCACGCCGCCAACGAGGTGCAGCGGAGTCTGCTGTTCTCGACGGCGATCATGGTTTGCGCTTTCCTGCCGCTGTTTACGATGAGCGGCCCGGAGGGGCAGATTTTCGGTCCAATGGCGGACACGTATGCGTTTGCATTGGGGGGCGCCATGCTCTTGGCCGTGACGCTCTCGCCCGTGCTTTGTAGTCTCATCTTGCGCAATCTAAAGCCCAAACCGGAAAACTTCCTTTTGCGATGGCTTCGCGAAAGTTACGTGCAACAATTGAAGCGCTGCCTGCATTATCGATGGACGACCCTGTTGGTGTTCGGTGGAGTCGTCGCCGCGACAGCCGCCGTGGTTCCCTTCCTGGGCCGCGAATTCATGCCGGAACTTGAAGAGGGGAACCTATGGGTCCGCGCCACTTTCCCCTTGAACATATCGCTCGAAAAGGCAGCCGAGCGCGTCCATATCGCGATTGACATTATGAAGAAGTATCCGGAGTTGAAACTCGTCCACTCGCAGATCGGCCGGCCCGATGATGGCACCGACCCGACGGGCTTTTACAATGCCGAATTCTTCCTTCCCTTGAAGCCGCACGAGCAATGGCCAGTTTCGCCCGGCCGCAGCCGCGCCCGCACCAAGGATGAACTAGTCGAAGAGATGGACCGCGAGTTGACCGGAAGTCTGCTGGGCGTTGACTGGAACTTCTCGCAAAACATTCGCGACAACGTCATGGAGGTTCTTTCCGGAGTTAAAGGGGAAAACTCGGTCAAGATCATCGGTCCCGATCTCGCGGAACTTGAGAAGACCGCCGAGCGCGTCGCCGAAGCACTGCGCGGCGTGGATGGTATGAAGGATGTTGGCGTGTTCCGCATTCTCGGACAGTCGAACCTGGCTTTGCGACCCGATGCGCAACTCTGCTCGCGCTGGAATGTGGCCCTGGCCGACGTCCAAGACGTGATCAATACGTCGGTTGGCGGCAAGGGGTTCACACAAATGATCGAAGGGGAACGAAGCTTCGACATCACCGTACGCTGGCCCGAACGGCTGCGCTGCGATATCGATAAAATTCTCGATATTCCCGTGGAGGTTAGCAAGCACAATGTGGCCGCCAGTACGGCACCGGGGCTGCCAGGCACCTGGCTTAGCGGTCCTAGTAGCGGCGTGTCGTCGCTGGGTACTGCGGCAAACATGCCCTCCCTCACCGGCAACGCTTACAACGCCACCATGAACAACCTCAGTGCCACGCCGCGCTACCGGCTGCGTAATTTCGTGCGGCCGGTCGAGGCCGAAGGCTCGACGCGAGGCGAGGGTTCATACGTTCAGTCGGGCGTTTCCGACATTTACCGCGAGCAGGGTAATCGCTTGATCGCCGTGAAATTCGACGTTCGAGGCCGCGACTTGGCGAGCGCCGTAGCGTTGGCCAAGAAAAACGCGGAGCCGTTAGTCAAGGCCCCGTACCGCATGGAATGGGGGGGCGAATTTCAAGAAATGGAGCAAGCGGAAGAGCGCATGACGTTCATCATCCCTTTGGCCATTGGCATGGTCGTAGTGTTGATCTATCTGGCGTTTCGTTCGCTCGTTGACGTCCTGCTCGTCTTGTCGAACGTCCTCGCGCTATGCTGCGGAGGAGTTTGGGCACTGCTGCTCACTCATACCAATTTCAGTATCTCGGCCGCCGTCGGGTTCATTTCGATTTTTGGCGTGGCAATTACCAATGGACTGCTGTCGGTGTCGGCGTTCCATCGACTGCGACTGTCTGGGAAATCGACCGAGGACGCGATTCTGGAAGGCGCCTCGAATCGGCTGCGGCCGATGATGATGACTGCAATGACGGCTACGTTTGGGCTGTTGCCCGCCGCCGTCTCGACGCGCATCGGCGCTCAATCGCAGCAGCCACTGGCGATCGTGGTCATTGGCGGCATGTTGATGGCATTATTGCTCAACCGCTATTTGACGCCGGTGCTCTATAGCATTTTTCGTCAAGAAATGCCAGATGCCGATTCGGCGCGACTGGCCGAATAAAGTGCGGTTGTCGGAGGACGATGTGTTCTCGTTGCAGCCAAACGGCCAATTTGGGACCGCCTTGTCCAATCGACGCCGTTGCCACCGCGCCCACCGCTACAATCGTAACCGCCGCCGTCCATATTATGGTGGAGCGCGTTAAAACCGATACAACCCTTGGGGCAGGAGTTTCCTTATCGACCGATTCGCTGCCCCAGGAGGTGTCGAGTGCCGCGAACGATCTTTGCATGGCGAATGGGCCTGGCCGCGATGGTCTGCGCGTGTATCGCCGGTTGTCATTACGGCACCCCATGCCGGGTAGAAGGCCGCGTCAATGCCCTGGGTGGATGCCCAATAGACGCGACGCCGACCCCCGCCGTAGCGATTGCGTCGGGCAATCGTGAGACCGGTCCTGCGCCCAGTGGAGAATCCTTGCCGTCG
>JANXOJ010000211.1 GCA_025353625.1 Planctomycetota bacterium
TGGGAGGTACCCAGTTGACGACGCGGCAGGAAAACCTACCGTCTCGACCCTCGCAAGAGGCCGCATTCCTCGGTAGCTCAGCGGTAGAGCAGTTGACTGTTAATCAATTGGTCGGAGGTCCGAATCCTCCCCGGGGAGCCAACGGGCAGGCCATCCGAACAAATCGGATGGCCTGCTTTTTTTGGCAGCCTCATTGCGAGGCTTTCCGCGTGCTCCCACAAAGGCCAACGCGGCGTTGACGTGAGCAATCCACTGCTGGCCGCCAAGCATGTCCATCGTGAATGTCTCAGGGCTTATGCTGGCCTCGCGGACAAGCATGCCGACCAGCTCCTTCCGCTGATAGGGAGGCAGGTCGGACATCACCGCCTTGGCATTCCGAAGGAGCAATTGGATCTCGATCGGGTTGAAGCTGCTTGCCTGCGCTCGCTCCAGATCGGACTCCTGGCGGGCAACCTCTTCCTCAAGCACCTGTTTCCTTTCGGATAGAGCATTGAGCTTGGGCTGAACGAATTCAGCGCCCTTGCCCGACTGAAGGGTGGCCAATGATCCCAACACTGCGCTGGCTTCTGCCAGGACGGCTTCCAAATCTTTTCGACGAGATGCAAGCCGCTCTTCTATAGAGGGTACGCTCTCGGCTTGCTGGGCTTGGGTTGCGCGGATAGTCCGATTTAGGATCTCAGTATCGTTTGCAAGGAGGTCCATTCTCTCAATTGCAAGAGCGTCAATTCGATCTGACCGCAGTCGTTTAGGCAGTTTGCAATTTGGTTTCGTTTGGCCTCTGGGGTGAACATAGTAGTGGTAGTGTGCTCCTGACCCACTCACGGCTAGATCGCCAACTAGACCAATTTTGCAATATGCACAGCGAAGCACACCGCTAAGTAAGTATGTATATTGCCGGTTCACAGTTGGACAGTATCCAGACCTTGCATTCTTTTTAATGGCTGTCTGAACTGAATGGAATAGGTCCTCGTCAATAATTGCGGGCCACGAAGCCTTTACTTTATTTGTGTCTGAAACATGACGTTCTAAATTTCTCGTGCGCCTACCAATTACACGGACGCCAATATAGGTTTCGTTGGAAAGCAGTCCCTTTATATGGTTGATTGTCCAACATGTTGCCTTGTGCCGCTGCTTTCTGGTAGTTATGTATTCCGGACGCTGAAATCCAGATTGTTGCAGCCACGCAACGATTCGTGCATAAGTTCCAAGCTCCAGATATTTCTTGAAGATGTCACGGACAATCGGGGCGGCGTTTTCGTCTACGATGAGGTAGCCTTTCTGATTTGAATCTGAGTTGTAGCCGAAAGGGATCTGTCCGCCATTGAACAGGCCGCGACGTGCTCGCGCAGCCATGCTGTCTTTTGTTCGTGCTCCAGTAATTTTTCGCTCGAACTCTGCGATGCACACCATTATTTTAGCGATGAGATCGCCATGAAGGCTGGTGGTGTCTATTGGCTGATTAACGGCAACGAACTGGCAGTCATGTTCGCGGATGGAGTTGAGGAAATCGCAAAAGTCAGGAATGGACCTGCTGATGCGTGATAGTTCAATGGCGAGTACGACATCGAACTTGCCTGCCTCAACTCCGGCAATCATTCTTCGGTATTCGTGTCTACCTTCAATGGTGCTGCCACTTTTTCCCTCGTCGACGAAATGTCCCGCCTCCACCCATTTTTCAGACGGGTCTTTCCGTGATCTGTAAACAAGTTCTTCGCGAAGTCGTTGAAGTTGGCTTGTTAAGCTACCTTCAGGGTCGAGTTGTCGGTCTGTAGATACCCGTGAGTATAGGGCGCATCGAATGGTTTTGACGGTGGGCATGATTCGTTTAGGCCGAAGCGGGGTCAGAAATAAGTGCGTTCAGGATTTGGGGAATGCGATGCAATTAGTCTTCCTTGGCCGAGACGCGAGACGTGATTGGTAGTTTCGGATTTCGGCAAGACCTCCCAACGTTGCCTTAGTTGAAGTAACCGACTTCTCCCTTGGCTGGACATGAGGGCGGAGGCGAGAATTTTTGCGATCGCATCTTTTGGTTCGGTCATGGCTAGCTTCTTACGCGGCAAGTGAACATGATTTATTGTTACCGTCGACAGGTGGTAAGCCCTGAGAGGCATAGAGGGGGAAGTTGAAGGACCCGTGCCGAGGGAACGGTGACAAACGCCCCAGTCGAAGCCGTTTACTGTCGCTATAGGCACAGAGGCCAGTCGGTTTGAAGTGGGACGGGCCATCTCTGTGGAGGCGCCCTAGAAGGGGTGCTTCCAGTGTCGCCAGGGCGTTGACGCCCTGGGCTGGCGGATAGCCCGCAGCCGCCTCGTCCAATGCCAAAAGGGCGTGAAAATCGGCATCGTCCAACAGGACGACGATCTCTTTGCCTTCATTAGTCGAGGGCTCATTTTTCATTTTGCATAATCATTAACTCATTTTAATAATGTAAGTCAATAGTATGGGAATAAATAGCTTGACTATGAGATTGTGATTATAGAACAGGAACCACGGAGCCAGTCCATGCCCAAGCAATCACCTGACGACGACAACAGCCTGCCACAGTTTGCCAAGAACCTCAGGTACTGGAGAAAACTGAAGGGATGGAACCAAAAAGAACTCGCAGAGAAAATCGGCGTTCACCTGACTCACATTAGCAGGTTGGAGAATGGCGCGACTATCCCGGCGCTCGATATTTCTCAGAAAATCGCGCTGCTCTTTTCAACCACGGTCGAAGGACTATCAAAAACGCGGCTTGAACCTGGGAGCGAAAATGCAGAAGCAGCATTAGCTGCCGCAAAGGTCAGTGAACTTCGGGGCCGGAAGCTCGACCTAATTAAGCAATGCCTGGTGGCCTTTGAGAATGGTCAATCAGCCAAGTTGACGCTGGGACCGCTCATCTTACCTCGCCCCAAAGATTTCAAAGATTTCCTGAATCAGGGAAAAGATAAATAATCGAACGGCAAGACCGCGCCGCAATTCGCTGTTGCGCGATATTCTCCATTTTCCGTAACCACGTCCAGTTAGTCCAACAATCCATTGTTGCAGAAAGTAGTAACGTCCATGCAAGCAGCTCCTACCAACGACGAATCCCGATGGAGCCGCCGCGAAATGACCCAGGAAGTCGGCAAACTGTGGGAGGCGGTTCATGCACTCCAAACAACGTTGTCCGCACTGGACCAAAACAAGGCAGCAAGCTCACACCAATTGATGACGCCGCGTGAGGCATCCAAACGCTACCGTATCGGTCGCCGCCAACTGATGGCGATGATCGAGGACGCGAAGCTGCCCGCCATCAAGCGTGCCACGATCACTGGGAAAGGATGCCGGTGGCGACTGCGCCGCGAGGACTGCGATCCGATTCTCCTCACCGCACAACGCGTGCAGCCGGAGCGGTATCATGTCACGCGCCGCTAAAGCCGCTGATGTGGACAAGAAAACGGCCCCTTCCTGTACTACGCAAGTATTCTGCACGCTACTCCCCAAAGCATGGCAAAACACGAGTAGAACGGTACTCAGGACCACAACGCCAGCAGTGCTATCCCAGGTGATCTCAGCGCACAGCACAGAGGGCCTGATCGACACCTTGCGATTCAAGTTTCCTATGCGTATTGCCCCCGGGGATCTTCATTGCATCAAGGAGAATGCGGCATGGGGACTCAAACAGAAAAAGGTCTACCAGGAACGCCGCGGTAAATCGAAGCGGATCTGGAACTGGTATCTCTTCGTACATAAGGAATCCGGGGCGAAGATCACGGTGGGCAAGCAGGCCACGCGCATCACGTTCTCCCCGATCCGCGTGTTGGAGCGAAGCCACAACCTCCACACTGAGCGTCCCACGGTCGAGCAAGTTCGCTCCGTCATAAAGGAAATGACGACAGGGTTGTTTCCAAGCACGTCGAAGCTGCGGAAGCAGCCATGGAATCTCCTGCACATCGCGCTGGCCAGGAACTTCCGTGCGCATGCTATGCGTGACTTCATCTACCAGTTCGGAAGGATGATAAAGAAGTGGAAGCACAGCCAATCTAAATGCCGAGTAACCGATGACGAGTTGCGTCACATGCAATTGACCTGGGCGAATGAGAAACGCGGGAACAAGAAGCGTCTTACCGTATACAGCAAGTTCTTGGAGTTGGTGGCCCACTACTTCCGGCATGATCCTGACCAAGCGAACATCGCACTAGGCATCATCCGGGTGGAGTCCTCTTATTACGGTTCCAACTACCTGGAGAATCTCGCTCCCTATCTGCCGCCGGGTGATGACATTCACATACTGATCGGCGGAGAATTGGTCGGCTTCAACCTCGACTACCGGGGATTGCACGCGGCCATGCTCTCCGACCTGCTGGGGCTATTGCCGACGAATTCTCGAACGAAAGCCGAGGAGCGCAGCATTGTGCGGCGGAACAAGATTCTGGCGGTGGGGATTTTGATTATGTTGGCCTATCCGAAGGCGGGCCTGTCCGCACTCTTCAGGAAAAACTAGAATTCACAAAGGGGCTTTGAGCCATTCGGAGCCATTCGAGCCGCCGCAAACGTTGAAGACGATCACTTACTTCTTGGGCCACTTCGCCGGAGCCCGGCCTTCGAGCCGCTGTACATGTTCTTGGACCAGGGGCGTCGCCTTGGCCAGATGAACGGCGAGGATGAATGCCCGACGATCATCTCCGAGGAGTTCAAGGGCGTTGGCCCACGCTTCGGCTCTCTTTATTGGAATCTTGACCTTCATCGCCTTGGCCGCGAATACGAACGGCGGCTTTACGTTGACGCGCCGGGCCAACTCTGCCGCCGAAAGGCCGCGATTTTCGATCCAGAATGCCAGTAGTGCGGCAATATCCACAACTGGCCAGTCTAAAGCCCTGCCCGTTCAAGTGCGAGCATCCTCTTGAGCCGTAACTAATTTACTTACGATAGGCGTAGCCCCGGCTCGTCCTGCTGACGCAGAACGTAACAGCCTGGGAAAACAGCAGCCCCGAAAGGCCGCAATGCCTGCCGACTCCTCAACGCCCCTCAATCCACATCCTAGGAACCCCATGGCGGCCTTCCCCCGGATGCCACCAGCGGGAGCCCTCAAATGACGGCTAAGTCACCGTGCATCGAATGTGGAAAAGCATCCGTATTAGGTAAGGACCGATCAACGAAATGGGGAATTGCCATTGACGAATATATGCTCTGTGAAGCGTGCGCGAACGCCACGAGACCGTGGAATTGCGGTGTATGTAAATGTAACTTTTTCAGCCCGCCAAAAGTTAGATTGACACAAAATCCGCCCGCATGCCCAGCCTGTGGTGATAAAAGCAAGGACGTTGTAACGGCAGTCGTTATGCCCGCACAGCACCGATACAATAATCAAACAGCTTCAATGTGGCGGTCCATGGGGACAAGAGATGAGGTTCCATCCCCCAGACTCCCAGCCGTGTCCATAGATTCATACGACACGCCCGCAGCCGTCACGGGGTACGGCGTTCATTCCCCTCTATCGACTGATTCTGTAAAGTCTGCTGACGCGTCGCTCCCCGCAAATTTGTTGCCCATTCATTCCAGTGCACCGAGCTTAGATAATCCAATTAAAAACGAGAAACCGGCCAAGCGGCTCTTTTACGATAACCGAGGTCTGACAATCGTTGCCCTGATCATCTTCTTTCCAATTGGGCTAGGTCTGATGTGGAGATTCAGGCAATTTCCGAAAGCTCTCCGCGTAGTGCTGACCGGCTTCGCCTTGCTGCTTACATATCAATTCTTCTTCGTCGGAGGAGGAGCTTATCCGGTTGGCGACGGAGCAGTGTCAACTGATCAATATTGGGATTCCGTTGCAAAATTAAATAACTTAAACAACGATGAGTTATTTAAACTCAAGGTAGACGCGGCCAATTCGGCTTACAAAACAGATGGGACTGTCAATCTACGAGAAATGGCAGTCTGCTTAAGCGAACTTTCAACTGCCGGTATGCGTGGCCAAAACCGACTCTTAGAGTCTGCGGTAGCCGTGGCTCAACTTACAAAAATTACAGGAAGGAAATCCGATCACCTAGCTTCTGACCTATTTTATTTACAAAACAATGTTGGACTTGCGAAGGATGAAGCATTGTCAATCATGTTGACTATCAACGATATTGTAAATGTACAAATTAGGGAAGATAAAAAGGAAGAGCGGAGAGTGCGCTATAATGCGCTTTCCGAATCTATGAAAATTAATAATATGAGATTATTGCCTTGGCTACTTACCCTATCAAATAAAGATAAAAAGACCGTCATTGAAAAAATTATTAATATACACGCAGCAATTTCTCAAGCGACAGATAGTGAGCGCGCGGGGGCACATATCGGTGAAATGCTCGCCTGGGCGGCTGGCGGAGATTCTGAATCTTTGAAACTAATCAACGTTACTACCGATAACTTTGCTGGGAATTCAGATAAGATAAAAGCACTTCTTCTGGACGAAAATGGAATGACAAATTTTATCCGGGCGTTTGGCGCAGCTTGTCGTAATCATTTGAAGGACATAAAACCATGATTGATTTCATCCGATCGACAACACTAATTCTTGTCTTGTCAATTACCCTAACGGGCTGCGCCTATCTCGACGCACACCGCGCCAGTATGGGCCACGACAGCACATTCACATACACCCAGATTGGCCGCGTCGAGTTCTACGGCCCGATGCCCTTGCAACTGATGCAGCAGAATCACGCGTGGTTCCTGACCCCGGAGGATGCGGCAATCGCCCAAGACAGCACGCAGCCTGTCATCCAGCAACCCATCGTCGCTCGCCCTGGCACAGTGCTCTATCCACCGCTCCAGCCTGGGCAGCTCCGTGTCGTCCGGATCGCCCACAACATTCAGGGATTCACGACACAAGAGCCCGCGCCACAGTGGACGGGCAACGTCATCCACGTCGAAACCATCGTTCCTTGGTCTGGGAGCGAATCAGCCCGATATGCCAATGAATGGCGCTGGCAAGAAGGCCAACTGAAAGTGAGCAGCGATCGTCAGCCGCAGACGCGTACCTACAACGACGGTGCCGACGCATGGGGGCACAAATGACGAAGCCATTCATCCCTATCATCATCGCCTAGAAAAAAGGAACTCGCCGTGAAATATAGCATGACCGAACGCCTGTTAACGACTGTCTCTCAGGATGATCTACTGATCCGCATCGAAACAATTCTCAAGGAGATATGTGGTGAGATTGAGAGACGTGACAAGGTAATTGAAATTAGAGGCATCGAATCGAAGTTTTTGGCATTCCCTCTTCGAGAACTTAAAGACAATACTATAATTACCGCGAAGCCTATAGCCGGTGGCTTTCTCCTTCAGGCGGACGTAAAGCATCGTCCGAAAGCGATGTTTTGGCTTTGGCTCTTCGTACCGCTCTTCACACCCTGTTTCTTTATCTCTATTTGGACGCTGGTGTTCTACATTCTTAGCGTCAAGGCTATTCGACCAATTATTGAAAGAGCCTTCAAGCGGATTTGCAATGAATGCAGTACCCCTGCCCCATCTTCTGCGCCCCAGGCCAATATCGTCGATCACCTGGAGCGGCTAGCGCAACTCAAAGAAAAAGGCGTCTTGTCCTCAACGGAATTCGAGGAGCAGAAAGCCAAGCTGCTGGTCTGAGCGGTCGCTCGTGGAACCTTCGCAAGTGCTCCGTCGATTACAGAAAGCAGCGGAACGTAAGCGAATCGTTCAAAAAAATTATACCCCCACATGAACTCCCTATGCGCGTACATACAGCTCCATGGATCAAGCGGGCTGCCCGTGTTGGGAGCAGGAAGCTCGCAGTCCTCATTGGCCGCAGAATGATATGGCAGGAGCAGACCATCAGGATTCCCTTGGAAGCCATCCAAAGCGTGCTGTCTCCGGAGATCGCACGGTTTATGTTGCGACGTATGCAGGCTGTCGGTCTCATTTCATTTCACATACAACCAGCGCAGATAGAAATAGTCGCCTGGACGGCAGCGGACGTTTTTTAATGATGTA
>JANXOJ010000220.1 GCA_025353625.1 Planctomycetota bacterium
CACAAGTTCCAGGTAGGCATCCCGCTCCTTTGCCTTCAGTGTAAACGTCATCTTAGTTGCCATGTCTCAATGTCCTTTTCGTCGAGGTTTGGAAGCGGGGCCTTTCGCCTTCTCTTTCGGTTCGGGAGGCGTGCCAAAGCAGCCGCACGTGTCCTTCCACTTGTCCTCATCGTATTCTTTGTGGGTCAGCACCTTGAGGACGTAGACTTTCTGATTTACATAATGAACACGGGTAATTAGCCGATACTTGTTGCCGCCGATATTGAAGACGACACAGCGACCGACAAGGCTTACGCTGCTGAAATCGGCTTTGACATCGGCCCAGGAATGCCATGCGACTGTCTTGCTGTTCACATTAGTGTGCCAGGCCCGAAGCGGCCCCTCGGCGTCGTCTTGGCCGGGGGACTCCCAAAATTGCTTGAGCCGTGGCTTCGAGATGACTCGCATTCCGTGCTGCTCCTAGTATCGGCATCCGACTTCATTCTAGTTCGCAAATTACGAACAGGCAAGGTTGGAGTTCGCAGAAGACGAACACATGGCTGGCTGTGCCCCTTGTTTGGCTGTCGTGGCCGCCAAACCAGGTGCAGGCATCAAATGGCCGTCAAATAAGACCCGATGTCGCAATGTCAAGGCGTAGAAAGACTTACGGAGATTCGTGGCATTGGGGGCGTCTTTCCAGGCAAATTGGCGTCAAATATCCACAAAAGGGGAACGGTCAATCGTAAATCCAGAACACGCAAATCGTTCTCCGCAGAACCTTCCCCGCCGCGATCCGTGTGATGAATCAAGCCTGCACCAGGCCGACTCGCTTGGATGGCATCCTTCAAAGTCTGAAGCACGAGCCGTTCGGTCATGTCTTCGGCAATCCGCCGCGTGCCGTAGCGAAGCGGCCTTCCAGCGATAGAGCAGATTCGTTCCCGACAAGCCCAACCGCTCCGCAACAGACGATGCGGCATGACCGTCGAACAACATTTGCACCGCTTCTTCGCGAAACTCTCGCGTGAATACACGGCGACCTTCCTTGGCATTTTCCGATCTCTTCCTGGGCATGCGCGGACTCCTTGGCTGGCATCCATTTTAAGGAGTTGCCCTGTCCGTGGAATCGGCACCACCTCAGTGGCCGGAGAAGCGTGGGCCGAGAGTGGGAAGGTGAACAGCAAGTCCGCACTGAACCTCGGATCCGTAGGCGTGTCTTTACCTCTACCTATTGCCCTACATCACCCCAATTCAGATCCAGATGCCCGCTCAATTACAACGGCATCGATTCCCAGCTTGTAAGTAGTGCTGGGGCGTGCGATAATCGGCTATCGGCACCACAAAGATGGACGTTACTTCCGATGCTACTAACACTTACGACAATGCACCGGCCCGCCACGGACCTCGGCTACTTGCTGCACAAGAACCCGGCCCGCTGCCAGAGCTTTCCATTGAGCTTTGGGCAGGCCCACGTATTCTACCCAGAAGTTGCCGAGGATCGCTGCACGGCGGGGTTGCTATTGGATGTCGACCCGGTGGCGATGGTTCGGGGCCGGGGTGGAGTATCGCAAACTGCCTTGGCCCAGTACGTCAATGACCGGCCCTATGTTGCCTCGTCGTTCATGAGTGTGGCGATTGCGCAGGTCTTCGGCCCGGCCCTGGATGGCCGATCCAAGGAACGCCCGGAGCTTGCCACTACTCCGATCCCGATGTGCGCCACGCTTAAAGTCTTGCCGTGCCGAGGCGGTGAGAATTTCCTCTACGAGGTCTTTCAGCCGCTCGGCTACGAGATCGACGCCGTCCGCTACCCCTTGGATGAACAGTTCGGCGAATGGGGCCAAAGCCCGTATTACTCGGTCACACTGTCGAAGTCCACGACCCTCAGCGACCTTCTCACTCACCTTTACGTGCTGATCCCCGTCTTCGACAACTTCAAGCACTACTACGTCGGTAACGAGGAGTTGGAAAAGCTGCTGAAACACGGCGAAGGTTGGTTGGCGGCTCATCCCAAGCGAGAAGCGATCACCCACCGTTACCTCAAGCACCGGCACAGCCTTGCCCGAGAAGCCCTGGCCCGGCTTGCCGAACAGGACGATCAGCCGGACGAGAACCTTGTCGAAAGCCGCTCGGATGGCAGGGAAGATTCTCTCGAAAAGCCGATCAGCCTCAACGAGCGGCGGCTCGGCGACGTAGTTTCAGCCTTGAAATCATGTGGGGCCAAGCGGGTGTTGGACCTCGGTTGCGGAGAAGGAAAGTTGCTGCGAGAACTTCTCAAGGAGAAGCAATTCGAGGCAATCGTCGGTATGGACGTGGCATTCCGGTCGTTGGAGATTGCGAAGGAGCGGTTGCGGTTGGACGATCTGCCATCTCGACAAGAGGATCGCATCCAGTTGTTGCATGGATCGCTCATGTATCGGGACAAACGCTTTGCCGGGTTCGATGCAGCGGCCGTCGTCGAGGTCATCGAGCATCTCGATCCGCCTCGGCTGGCTGCGTTTGAACGAGTCCTGTTTGAATTTGCCCGGCCTGCAACCGTCGTTCTGACGACGCCGAATCGGGAATACAACGTCGTGTGGCCCAATCTGGCAGCCGGAGCCTTTCGACACGAGGATCACCGGTTCGAATGGAGCCGGGAACAATTCCAGACATGGGCAAGGGGTATGTCGGAGCGATTTGGCTACACGGTCGAGTTTCGGGCTGTTGGGCCGGAGCACGCCGATTTCGGATCGCCCACGCAGATGGCCGTTTTCCAGAAAGCGGAGGCCGGTCATGGGTAGTTCGCACGACCAATTCATCAAGTATCCAAGGACTCCGCATCTATTCGGCTCCAAGGGGACCGATGATGACAAGCACCTAGGCGAGGAGGAATCCAAGACGTTCATCGCCGATAAGTCGCTGATCGTCGAAGAAAAGATCGATGGCACGAACGTCGGCATCCATTTCAGTTCGGATGGGCATTTAGTCCTCCAATGCAGAGGCCATCTGATTACCGAAGGGATGCACCCGCAGTATGACCTGTTCAAGCAATGGACTGTCGTGAAACGTTCGGTCTTGGAGGAGCGGCTGGAAGATCGCTACATCCTGTTCGGCGAATGGATGTATGCCCGGCACTCCGTCCATTACCGAACGCTTCCGCATTACTACTTTGAGTTTGACCTCTATAACAAGCACGTCGAAGCTTTCCTCAGTCTGGAGCTTCGGATGGCCTTACTGGAAGACACGAACATCGAGACTGTGCCGGTTGTCCACATTGGCGTAGTTGCCCGAGATGGACTTGCAAAGTTGATCGGGCCGTCCCGCTTTGATAGCCATTTCGAGAACCCGGTCACGAAACGTGCGGACAACTTGGTCGAAGGATTGTATCTGCGGACGGAAGCAGGCGGGGCCGTAACCGGCAGAGCCAAGTTCGTTCGGCCAGAGTTTGTAGAGAAGGTGAAGCAGAGCACCCATTGGCAGCATCAGGCCGTGGTGCCGAATTTGCTAAAGGACGGAGCGGATATTTGGTCGTGACATGGAGCGAGTTATCTCAGGCATCTCTCGAAAAGATCATGGCATGGACAACTGACCAGACGTGGTGTCGAGCGATGACCGATTGTCAGCAGGACAGTGGGTGGCATGCCGAAGGGAATGTCTGGACCCATACGCAGATGGTCTGCGCCGAACTGTCACGCCTTGACGAGTGGCTGAGCCTGACGCCGCACCAGCAAACGGCCCTGCTCTTCACGGCCCTGTTCCACGATGCCGCCAAGCCGCTCACAACTCAGGTCGATCCCGGCACGAAACGCATCACTTCACCGAAGCATGCCGTCAAAGGCGAGCACCTTGCCCGGTCGATACTGCGTAACTTGGGCTGCGATCTCACGACTCGGGAGGAAATTGCACGACTCGTACGCTATCATGGTCGCCCGGCTTTCCTCTTGGAACGGGCGAATCCTGCCAACGAAGTCATTTCGTTGTCCTGGTTTGCCAACAATCGGCTTCTCTACCTGTTCGCCATCGCCGATACCCGAGGTCGCAGTACGGACGAAATGACCCGGCCTGAAGAAAATCTGCACTTTTGGCGACTGGCCGCTGAGGAAGCTGACTGTTTTGAGAAACCGTATCCATTTGCGAACGATCAGGCCCGTGTCCTTTTTTACCGTCAGCGGGAGCCGAATCTGCATTATATTCCCCATGAAGATTACCGATGCACGGTGACTTTGATGTCGGGGTTGCCCGGTGCTGGCAAAGACACCTGGTTGGCGGCGAACCGTTCCGCCGTTCCCGTCGTATCGCTGGACGATATTCGGGCGGAACTCGACGTTGAAGCGGTCGATAACCGGGGTGAAGTTATTCAACTGGCCCGAGAACGTTGCCGGGAACTGCTCCGCTCGGGGCAGTCGTTCGCCTTCAGTGCCACGAACCTATTACGTCAGACCCGTCAGCGATGGATTGATCTCTTTGTCGACTATGGTGCTCGGATTGAAATCGTGTATGTCGAACCCCCATTGCCAGTTGTTTTTGCCCAGAACAAGCGGCGTGAACGGTCGGTTCCCGAGAACATTATTCGTGAATTGGCCGATAAGTGCGAACCGCCGACTTGGACCGAGGCCCACGATCTTGTGCTTCATCAACCAACTACACATTAAAGGCGTGGGTATTCCCCGTGGCTGAACGAGTGCATTTTCACGAGCATCTGATCTTCTCGGTCGGCACGCAGGTCGTGGCGTTACGAGACGTGACGGTTGATGGTGGAAGGATTCTGCATCCGAAGGGTGCGGTCGGTGTCGTCGTGCAATCGCCGAGCAACCAAAATGATTCCTATCGAGTCCGTTTTCCCGATGGAGTTGAAGAGATATTTCGCCGAGCGGACGTGGTGATGCTCGCCCAGTACAAGGAGGGCGAGATCGGCGATGCCGAGGCCGTCGCCTCGCAAACCAACTTGTACGAGCGGGTGATCTACCGTTGCGTGATCGGGTCGAGAGCATACGGGCTGGATCATGCTGAATCCGACACAGATCGGCGAGGCATCTACGTTCCGCCTGTGGACCTGCACTGGTCGCTCTACGGCGTCCCAGAACAACTTGAGAACGACGAAACCCAGGAAGTCTACTGGGAGATTAAGAAGTTTCTGGTCCTGGCGTTGAAGGCGAACCCGAATGTGCTTGAGTGCCTGTTCACGCCGCTCGTGGAAATGGTTACGCCGCTCGCCGAGGAGTTACTCGCCATGCGGACGGCCTTCCTCTCCCGTATGGTGTACCAGACTTACAACGGTTACGTGATGTCGCAGTTCAAGCGAATGCAGGCCCATATCCGTAATCATGGCGAGGTGAAGTGGAAGCATGTGATGCACCTGATCCGCCTGTTGATTTCAGGCACCACGGTGTTGCGGGAAGGCTCCCTGCCCGTTCGGGTCGAGGAACACCGTGAGCGGCTGCTTGCTGTCAAACGGGCTGAAATGCCTTGGGACGAAGTTGACCGTTGGCGGCACAGTCTCCACGAGCAGTTCAACGAGGCGTTTCAGCACACGTCATTACCAGAACGCCCCGACTACGAGAAGGCCAATCGGTATCTCATCAGAGTGCGGCGATGGGCAGCGGAGGCTGGTGATAATGCCCCAAGTTGAAGAATTTGTAACGTTGTTTCGACCAGTCGGCCAGAAGGAGTTGGAATTGGTTCGGGAATCGGGTTGGCAAAAGTTTCCGCCCCGCCTGTCTTGGCAACCAATTTTCTACCCCGTTCTGTCGGAGCAGTATGCCGTCCAGATTGCTCGGGACTGGAACACCAATGACCCGAACTCGGGACACGTTGGCTATGTCCTTCGTTTCCAGGTGCGTCAGGAGTTCATCGGTCGGTACGAGCCGCATACGGTTGGAAGTCGTGAGCACGCAGAGTATTGGATTCCTGCCGAAGAACTGGATCGGTTCAACGATGCAATTGTCGGTTCAATCGACGTGATCCATGAGTTTCGATTACAGCAAGGAAGTGAATCCCATGACGTTTGACCCACGCCTGCAACAGCACATTGGCGACCACCCGTACCCGCTCTTGTTTGCGACGATCAGCGGAGCACACCTCTACGGCTTTGCCTCGCCCGATTCCGACTACGATCTGCGTGGCGTGCATCTCTTGCCATTAGAAGATGTGGTTGGACTGACAATTGGGAAGGAGACGGTCGAGAAGTCTGGCGTTTACGACGGGTTGGAGATTGACCTCGTGACCCACGACGCCAAGAAGTTTTTTGGTCTCATGTTGAAGAAGAACGGCTACGTGATGGAACAGGTGCTCTCGCCGATAGTCCTTTATACCACTCCGGAACACGAGGAGTTGAAGGCGATTGCATTGGACTGCCTGACCCGGCATCATGCACACCACTATCTTGGTTTCGCCGAGACCCAGTGGAAGCTGTTTCAGAAGGAGAACCCTCCGAGGGTCAAGCCGTTGCTCTACGTCTACCGGGTGCTGTTGACCGGCATTCACCTGATGAAGACCGGCGTGGTCGAGGCAAATCTGGTGCGGCTCAACGAGCGGGCGAAACTGCCGTATATTCCAGAACTGGTCGAACGCAAGCAAACGGGCTCGGAGAAGCAACGGTTGACTGAAATGGACCTTGAGTTCCACCAAAGAGAATACGAACGACTGCGTGGGGAATTACAGGAAGCGTTCGAGTCAAGTTGCCTCCCAGAAACTCCTCGGGGGGCCGAGGCGTTGAACGCTCTGCTCGTGCGAATTCGGCTTGGGGACATAAGTGGGGGGCCATCGTGAAAGTCATCGACTTATCCCCTGCCACGTTACCATCGCTTGACCAACAACGAGACGCCCTACACAAAGGCCTCGGTAGGTCGATGATTTGGGCGACTACTGGACACTTGGACGAGGCAACATTCTTGGAAGCCTGTCTCCACGATTGGCGGTTTGAATTATCCGTGGAAGAGTACCGTGGCGATTGGCTTTGGCAAATCATGCAAGCTGCCCATACGGAGGACCAATTTCGAGCCGCAATTTTCGAGGCCCTCAATCACCTCGCAGAAGACGACGCTGCCCAACTCTGCCAAATCGGATTTCAGTATGCAATGGCGGGTGATAACGCATTCCGGTCCCGTCTCTACCAGATCGTTGAGGAAAAACCTCTCGCTGACGTGCGATACCTTGGCGAAGAAGAAATCGTTCGGCTCGATGGCAACGAGGCGTTCCTTTTCGCCGCAAGACTTCGGGGACGCCAGCTTGAGAACCGAGACTGGGAATGGGACGACTCGGTGCTGATGGATGAGAGCGTCAAGCGACTTGGCGAAGATCGAGTCAGACAATCGCTTGAGGCCGCATCGGACCAAGCCGCCAGGCGGTTTCGAGAGGCATGGATCAAGACGAACAAGGAGTCGGAACCAGTGGGAAATCCCGGTTCAGTTCATGCGGACAAAATGAGGCAGATACCAGTCGCCGACATCACCGCTGCCGCCGAATCGCCCGAATCCAAGTACCCGTATTTGCGAGGGTGGGGAAGATGGGCCAACGACATCGATTTGGAGACGGTGCTGGAACGCCTTTTGTCTGCTCAGGAACCGAGGATCATTGCCAATTACCTGAAAGTATTCTCAGGGCGGGAATTCCCACGCATTGTTCCTGAGCTTGTCTCTTTGAGTCAGCATGCCGATCCCGAAGTTCGACGGCGGGCCATCAGTGCGTTGGAGAACAGTTCCCACCCCCTGGTGCGGAAACTCGCAGAAGACGAACTCAAGAAGGGCGTGCCCGGTGGCTTGGCTTTGGGCCTTCTTGTCAAGAACTACATTGATGGCGATGAACAACGCATCATGGACTCGGCGGCACTTTCCGACGATGCAGAGGAGCAACATTGGCTTCTCAAAGACGCAATAAAGATTCTTGAAGAGAACCCGAAGGCCGATTGCTCGCAACTGGGTGTGGCGGCATACGTACTGATACCATGTAGCTTCTGCCGCCACTTTGCTGCCAAGTTGCTGCGTGATCGTCAGGTTGCTCCCCGCTGGCTGATTGAGGAATGCCGGTTCGATTCAGAGCCGGATACGCGAAAATTGTTCATCGAACCGTAACATTACTTTATCCACCAAATGTCCATCTCCATCCCGAAACTATCCTTTGTCGTCCTGATCGGCCCCAGCGGTTCGGGCAAGAGCACGTTCGCCCGTAAGCACTTCTTGCCGACCGAGGTGCTTTCTTCGGATGCATGCCGGGGCATGGTCTGCGACGATGATAACGACCAGTCCGTAACGAACCAGGCGTTCGAGGTATTGCATTTCATCGCTCGGAAGCGTTTGGCTTTGGGTAAATTGACCGTCGTGGATGCCACCAACGTCCAGCCCGAGGCCCGCAAGCCGCTCGTTCAACTTGCTCGGGAATATCACAGTCTGCCGATTGCCTTGGTCTTCAATCTGCCTGAGCGGGTCTGCGAGGACCGAAACCGAGGCCGTGAGGACCGAGATTTCGGGCCGCACGTCATCCGCCAACAGAAATCGCAGCTGCGCCGATCAATCCGGGGGCTAAAGCGGGAGGGCTTCTCGCACGTATTCATCTTCGACACGCCCGAGGAAGTCGAAACGGCAACCATCGAGCGGACTCCACTCTGGAATGACAAACGGGACGAACACGGCCCGTTTGACATCATTGGCGATTTGCATGGTTGTTGTGATGAACTGGAAACCTTGATCCAGCAATTGGGCTACGTGGCGGTCGAGCAGGCCGATGATCCGGTATGGGGCAACAGGACATTTCTCCATCCTCAAGGTCGTAAGTTCGTCTTTCTCGGTGATCTGGTCGATCGTGGCCCACGGGTACTCGATACCTTGCGACTGGTGCGCAACATGGTAGTCGGCGGCACTGCGCTATGCGTGCCTGGCAATCACGACATGAAATTCCAGCGAATGCTGCAAGGCAGGGAGGTGCAGATTAAGCATGGTCTGGCCCAATCGGTGGCGGAAGTGGAGGCCCTGCCGGAAGAAACCCGAGCATGCTTTGCAAAAGCCGCAGCCGAGTTCATCGACGGCCTCGTCAGCCACTATGTGCTAGACGGCGGCAAGTTGGTCGTCGCTCATGCCGGGATGAAGGAAGAAATGCAGGGGCGGGGTTCGGGCAAAGTGCGGGAGTTCGCCCTCTACGGCGAAACAACCGGCGAGACAGATGAGTTCGGCTTGCCCGTGCGCTATAACTGGGCGGCGGATTACCGAGGCCGGGCCGTCGTGGTCTACGGCCATACGCCGGTGCCGGAGCCTGGGTGGCTGAACCGTACAACAAATATCGACACCGGCTGCGTCTTCGGTGGCAAGCTCACGGCCCTCCGCTGGCCGGAGCGGGAGTTCGTGTCCGTGCCCGCCTTGAAGACCTACTGTGAATCGGCACGGCCGTTCCTGCCGCCGCCGATTCAACAACCTGCGCTTTCCAGCCAGCAGATTCACGACGACCTGTTGAATGCCGAAGATGTCCTGGGCAAGCGGATCATCTCCACTCGGTTGCGAACGAATGTGACCATCCGGGCAGAGAACTCCGTCGCTGCCTTGGAGGTCATGAGTCGTTTTGCGGCCAACCCCAAGTGGCTCATTTACTTGCCGCCCACGATGTCGCCGTGTGAAACGAGCAACCAGGACGGTTTTCTCGAATATCCGACTGAGGCGTTTTCCTACTTCCGCTCGTGCGGTGTCGCGAAGGTCGTGTGCGAGGAGAAGCACATGGGTTCCCGTGCGGTGGTCATCGTGTGCCGAGACGAGCAGACGGCTTTCGAACGCTTCGGTGTGGTCGGTGAGATGGGCATAGTGTATACCCGCACGGGCCGTCGTTTCTTCTCCGACTCCCTCCTGGAAACCCAATTCCTCGCTCGGATTCGCTCGGCAATGGATGCCAGCGACTTCTGGTCGCAATTCAGTACCGGCTGGGCCTGTCTGGACTGCGAGTTAATGCCTTGGTCAGCCAAGGCCCGGGAATTGTTGCGGTCGCAGTATGCCGCCGTTGGAGCCGCAGGCCGAGCGGCGTTGCCGAAAGCTGTGGATGCACTTCAGCAGGCGGCAGATCGCCTTTCCACGGAAGCCCCTTCCGGCAACTCCACATATTCCTCTGATGTGGCCGAAATTCTCCAACGATTTCAGAACCGAGGCAAAGCCATTGAGAAGTTTGTGGCCGCCTATCGGCAATACTGCTGGCCGGTCGCATCTCTCGATGATTTGAAACTCGCTCCCTTCCATCTCCTGGCGACCGAAGGCAAGGTCCATACCGATCAGAACCACGTCTGGCACATGGAAACCCTGGCGTCGATTTGTCGCCATGATCCGGCATTGTTGTTGGAAACGCCGTTCAAGATCGTCGATCTGGCCGAGCCCGAAGGAGAAGAGCCTGGCGTGAAGTGGTGGCTGGAACTGACTCGCAAAGGTGGGGAAGGCACGGTGGTCAAGCCACACGAATTCATCGTGAGCGGGCCGAAGGGCCTGGTCCAACCGGCGGTAAAATGCCGTGGCCGGGAGTACCTGCGCATCATCTACGGGCCGGAGTACACCTTCCCGGAGAACCTGAGTCGGTTGCGGCAACGTGGGCTTGCCACGAAGAGGTCATTGGCACTTCGGGAATTCGCCCTGGGGATTGAGTCGCTCGAACGCTTCGTCAATCGGGAGCCGCTTCGTCGTGTCCATGAGTGTGTGTTCGGAGTCCTGGCCCTGGAGAGCGAGCCGGTCGATCCGAGGTTGTAGGGGATTAGAACGGATACCCCACCCTGCGTTTGCCGCCTTTCCCAGATTTTAGATTTCAGGTAATGCCGTTTTTGAAGAAAACTACCGAGGTCGAGTCGGTTGGGACTTTGCTTGCCTTGGATCAGCAGTAGAATAAGTAACTCGGAGGACGGAGTGTCGGGGAACGTTCCTTGAATCTTGAGTTCAACATCCGCAGACCGGACCCAAACTGTCGTATTTCGTCGTATTTGCCGTCGTATTTCGGTCATGAACGATGTCGCAAGTCCTTACGCTGCAATAACTTCACGATTTGCGGGCTGAATCTCGTGCCCTCCGCTTCATGGCCACCTGCGTTAATGGCGCAAGTAGCTAAAGAATAGGAGGTCGTTGGGCCGACTCTGCTAGCATGGCCCTCGTTCCCAAGAAACCGTTGCGTCCTCGTCCGCCGACGACCCAGACGATCTCAAAATCGTACCTGGAGTCGTTCATTGCCTATACGGCGGGCGAGTGCCATTTGGCAGAAAACACGGTGGCCGCCTACCGCCGCGACCTGACGCGGTTCTTCAAATGGCTTGAAGCGCGTTCCATTCCGGCGCTAACAATACGCGATTTGGCCGACTATGCTTCCTCGTTGCATGCTTTAAAGTTGGCACCGGCAAGCATCGCGCGGCATATTGTTTCGCTCAAGGTCTTCTTTCGATATTTGCAGCTCGAAAACGTGCTGGTCGAAAACCTCGCGGAACTGCTCGGCAGTCAAAAGCTTTGGGAACGCGTCCCCAAGATACTCTCGCCGCAGCAGATCGACCGCATGTTCGCTGCCCCCAAGCCGGGCGACCCGTATTGGCGTCGCGATCGGGCACTTTTGGAGTTGCTTTACGCCACCGGCTGCCGGGCATCGGAAATTTCCAGCATGCGGCTCCGCGACATTCACCTCGACGACGGCTTTTGCTCCTGCCGCGGCAAGGGCGACAAAGAGCGCATGGTGCCGCTAGGCGGAAAAGCCGCCGCGGCAGTGAAATCCTACTTGGAACACGAACGAGGAAAACTGGCCGCTCAGGTTTCGCCGCCGCCGGAATGGGTGCTGCTCTCTTATCGCGGACGCCGCTTGCGGCGCGAGCGAATATGGGAGCTTTTGAAACGCTATGCCTTGCGAGCGGGCGCGCCGCCGGAGATCGGTCCACACACCTTGCGGCACAGCTTCGCCACGCACATGCTGGCCGGCGGGGCCGATCTGCGGCAAGTTCAAGAGATGCTCGGCCACGCCAGCATTGCCACAACGCAAATTTATACGCACGTCGATTCCACGCGGCTGAAGGCCGTGCATCGCAAGTTCCACCCGCGCGCGTAGTACGCATCCACCACAAACACTTAGTGATTGCGATGCACGCTACGGCTTCTGTCCTTCTAGGAACTTTCTGCGCACATCGAAAAGTTTCCGGGCCGTGTCTCGATCGGCGTTGGCCTCAATGGCCTTGGACAATCGGTCGTAGCACATCCCGCGATCGATATACGCCTGGATGTGAGTTGGCATAATCAGAATGTCCTTGGTGAAGTCCTTGATGGCCTGATCGAGTTCACCGCGCCGGGCATGGGCGACACCCCGATTGAAGTAAGCCAGCGCAAAACTTGGACTCAGCCGGATAGTCTCGTCAAAATCGGCAATCGCTTTCTCGGTGAGCACCTGGTTTGCAAACGCAAGGCCGCGAGTATAGTAGGCCCTGGTGTAATTGCGATCTTGCTCGATTGCTTTATTGCAATTCTCAACGCACAACTTGTAGAATTCTTCAACCTTAGTCGGGTCGCGGTGTTCCTTGTCGGCAGTCGCGATTTTTGCGCGATTCAGAAACAGTGCGGCCTTGGAATGGTAGGCTTTGGCGAATTTTGGATTGCGCGTGGTGGCTTCGTCGAAGTCCCGCATGGCCTCCTCATACTGTTGATTGGCAACGTAGACCATACCCCGCACGCAAAAGGCATCGGCGCGGCTGCCGTCCAGACTGATGGCCGTATTGCAGTCGCGTATGGCACGCGTATTGTCCTGTTTAAGCGAATAGGCCAGCGAGCGATTGTAAAAGGCACTCGACAATTTGGGATTGCAACTCATCGCCTCGCCATAATCCTTAATCGCCTTGTCTAGTTCGTCTGGATTGAATAGATCGCGGAGGCGTTCCTCGTCGGGCAATGCCTTTTGGTAATGCGCAAGGCCGCGATGGTCGTACGCCAATGCCAGCAAGGGGTTGATCTCGGTGGAAGCCTCCGGGTCGGCCTTGATCAGGGCTCTACACTGTTTGATCGCGGTTTCGCAGTCGGCCAGTGCCTCATCAAGTTCGAGCCGTTCAACGCGAGAATTCGCTCGAACGATATAGGCCAACGTAAGTTTATCGTCCAGCGTAATCGCCGAGCGACAATCCTGGATGGCGGCGGCGTGATCGCCCAACTCGGCATTGGCTTTAGCGCGGTTGGCGTAGACAATTGCCTTGTCGGGATCGGCCTTAATGGCCGCGTTGAAGTCGTCGCGTGCCTTGTCGGGGTAACCCGCCTCCAAATAGAAATCGCCGCGCTGGAAAAGTGCCGGCACCAAGTCGCCTTGCAATTCCAATGCCGAATTGAAATCTTTGAGGGCATCATCGAGCTTTGCCTTGGCCTCCTCGGGTTTAATCGCGGACGACTTGGCCTGCGTGCGATAGATTTCCCCTCGCGCGACGAAGAGCGTCGCCCGCTTGGGGTCGAGCTTGACGGCTTTCGTCAAATCCTCGACCGCCTTATCGAGCTCGCCGAGGGCCTTGTTCGCCAGTCCCTGCGTACCCCAGGCGGAGGCGCGTTTATTATCGGTGCGGAGGGCCTCCTCGCAACTCTTAACGGCCTTTTCAAAGCATCCCCGCTGGGCGTCGGCACCTTTTTTGGAAAGCCCCTTTTGCAGATAAGCCGCAGCCTTGCGGTCGTGGACTTCCGCCGATTTGGAATCGATTGAAAGCGCGTCCTCATAGTCTGAAATCGCTTGATCGATTTCACCGGCAGCCATCGCCGCATCACCCTTGGCAATGAGGCTATCAACCGTCTTCGGTCCTCCGGTCGAAGAACTACTGCCGGGGCATCCCGCAAGCAATAGAAGGCCCAGGGCCACAAAGTTCCATATCCGATTCATGCTTCGCTCAACTCCACGGAAAAGGCAAGTTGGACCTTTCGTCGCGCCTGGTGTTCCCTACTGCCGCCATTATAGTCCGGCTCTGGTCTTACTCAAAGAGCCAATCGACCACATCCACCAGACCGTCGTCGTCGTGGCCGGGAGCTATGCGGTCGGCGGCCGCCTTGACCTCCGGCAGGGCGTTTCCCATCGCCACCCCCAGCCCGGCGGCTCGGATCATGGGGATGTCGTTTACATCGTCGCCCACGGCGCAGACCGCCTCGACCGCGATACCCAAATCCGACGCAAGACGATGGATGGCCGACCATTTGGTCACGCCGGCCGGGGCCAACTCACACATAAAACCACGATACTTGGGACTGCGAAGCACGTGCGTATTGACGCGGCCGGGCATGGTGGCGTGTAAATTTCGTTCCAGGTCGAGCATTTCTGCCTGGCAACCGATCGCGAAACCGGCAAACACCCCCGGCGGAGGGTCGGTGAAAAACGTCGGCCAGTGACGCCCGCGTCCCGGATTGAGTGCCAAGTATTCCGCCAAATAGCGATTCTCGCGATGGTGCGGCGGCTGAAAAAAATCGAAATCATCGGTGAACGTGTCGGCATTCAATAGGGCATCGTGTCCCGCCCGATCGAGACGAGAGAGCAGCTCGCAAAGAACATCGCGATCAAATTCGGTCAGAAAGAGCGTACGATGGTCGGCTGCGTCTTTGACCAGCGCACCGCTTGCGGTAACCAACGGCGCATTGATACCCAAAGGTTCGACAAGGTGCAGTGCATGGCTGTAGCGGCGGCCGGTTGCTAGGACGACGTGAACCCCGGCGGCAATCGCACGCCGCAGGGCGGTGCGGGTGCCAGGCGTCAACTCGTCGCTGCTATTGACCAGCGTGCCATCGACATCGATTGCCAGAAGTTGATAACGAAGCTGCATGGCGTCCATTATACCGCATTCCGCTGGAAATGGTACGCTTCCTTCATCGGCAACATTCGATGTCCGCCTCGGAAATTGCCTGCCACCAGAGCCAGGGTCGCAGCCGGTCGGGCAGGCTTTCAAGCCGCGCGCCGCGCCGCCAGACCGTTTCGATGACTGGCCCGAAACGTCGATCGCCGCGACATAAAGCAGCCTCGACGAGCGACGACTCAACATCCCGACATCGGAGCGTCACCTCGCGCATCCGCTTGCGCTTCCGCAAGTGCTCGTGGGCCGCCTCAAAGTAGTCGCCGGTTTGCATCGCCTGACCCTGAAGCGGCGTTTGCGACTTGGGAATAAAGTTGACAACATTTGCCACCACGCCCGCATGGCGGCCCAACACTTCCCCGCCCAAGCGCGAGACTTGCTCGGCCATGTCGATGATGCCATCCAAGTCGGCGGGCCGTTCGCCGGGCAGGCCGCAGAGGAAATTCAGCTTGAACCGCGAGACGCCGTTTTCCATCGCACGACGGCAGCCATCGAAGAGGGCCTCGTTGCGGAATTGAATGCCGATGCGTTGCCGCAAATCGGCGCATGCCGCCTCGGGCGAGAGCGTCAGGCCGTCGGGCCGACCGCGGTCTAGCAGGTCGCAAATTGCCGGCAATCGCTCATTGATCGGCACGCTTGGCATGGTAATCCTCACGTTGAGCAGTCGAAAGATGGCCCGCAGCTTCCGCAAAAGCTCTTCAATGAACGGATGATTGGTCGTCGTCGTGCCGAGCAGGGCGATTTCGTCGTGCCCGGTGGCCCGATAGGCGGCGACGGCTGCGCGCACGATTACATCGACGCTGCGAAAGCGATCATTTTGCAGTGTGCCGAAACTTGCCGACGCGCGCATGATCTCGATAGCGATGCGGTCCTCGGCACATTCGATATGCGGCACCACGGGAGCCAGCGCAAGTGGAATGGCGTCCAAATCATCAATTCTGATCGGCTGGACCAAAGACGGCATGCCATCGCGGATCGCCCGCACTCCGACCGGCCGCCCTTGGGCATTGAATGTCGTCTCGTAAAATCGAGGGACGTAAACAAACGGCACCGCAACGGCCAGTTGTGCCAAGGCGTCCGCGCGATCGGTCGACGAACGCTTGATTTCGATCCACCGATCGAACAGGGCGGGTAGCGATACGTCGCCGTCACCCAACACGAACGCATCCAAGAATCGTGCCATCGGCTCGGGGTAGTCCGTGCACGGTCCTTCGCCGACCACAAGTGGATCGGCCATCGACCGATCTTCGCCCGCCAAGGGAATGCCGCCCAGATCGAGCATCGTGAGGACGTTCGTCGCAGACAGAGCGTTTTGCAAACTGAAAACGACGCAATCAAAATCGCGCAGGGGCGTGAAGCTTTCCAGGCTGACTAGCGGCGTCGCATGCTGGCGGAGGAGGGCCTCCATATCGGCCTGCGGCGTAAAGCAGCGTTCGCAGGCCCAATTACCGCGACTGTTGACGATCGCATAAAGTACGTGCAGCGCGGGGTGACTCATGCCGATCGCATAAACATCGGGAAACGCCAGACAGAGCGTGCCGCGAACCGCGTCGCGGTTTTTGCAGATGGAATTCCACTCTCCGCCGATGTATTGCCCCGGCCCTTGCACGCGCGGCAACAGTTGATCGATCGAGAGACTCTTTAGCGATGGGTCGGGCATGTGTGCGATTGTAGCGTACTCATCTCGCGGAGCAAGATGAGCACGCTGGACGCCTCTTGTAATTTTGCCCGGCGGCGGTTACCTTTAGGGCTGTATTTTTGACACTGCGTTTGTGGAGTTTCGCCATGGCCCAGCGATTGCATTTCGGCCCGGTATCAATCGTCATTCTGTTCGCAAGCTCGATGACGGCTCTCGGTGCGTCGACACCGAGCGTAGTCGATACCGCCAGTAAGTTAAAGGCCCTCGGCGTTACCGTCAAGTCGGATGATCTCAGCGGGCCGGTTGCCATCGACGCAGCGCAGGCAAAGCTCACGGAGTCGGAAATTGCGTCGCTGTCCGTACTGCGGAACCTTCGGGGCTTAAAACTTTCCCATCAACCGGTGACCGACGCGGCGTTGGCCAATCTCAGCAGCCTCGACAAGCTCAAATCGCTGGGACTCGATGAGACCCAAATCACCGACTACGGGTTGGCCATTCTCGTGAAGTTCCCCGCCCTAGAAGAATTGCTTCTCGCCAAGACAAACATCACCGACGCCGGCCTAAAGCATCTTTCGGGCATCGCGAAGCTCAAGCGGCTAAGGCTTTCTGGAACGGGCATTACCGATACGGGCGCCGCCCGACTGGCACGACTCAAGCTGCTCACCGATATCGATCTGAGCAAGACTTCAATCGGCAATGCGGGCCTTCAGCAATTGGGCCAATTGCCGCAACTAGCCAAGCTGAATCTATGGACTACTCAAATTACCGACGAAGGGTTGGGGGCCGTAGCGTCGATGAAAACGTTGCATTGGCTCAACCTCGACAATACGACGATCACCGATGCCGGGTTGCTGCATCTAAAACGCCTCGTCAATCTCGAGTTCCTGCATCTCGGCCGCACGCAAATCACCGATGCCGGACTTCCCCACCTAGCCGGCCTAGCTAAACTCCAGGAACTGCACGTCACCCACACAAAAGTAACGCCCGACGGAGTACGGCTGCTGCAACAGTCGTTGCCCAAATGCAAGATTCACTCCGACGGCACACCTTAGCCCTTTACGGAGTCTTCAGCATGTCACTTCCACGCCTTATACTTGTCGGCGGCTTTCTTGGCGCCGGAAAAACTACACTTCTCGCACAGGCAGCCCTCCGCTTCAAAGCTCAGGGCAAACGCGTCGGCTTGGTTGCGAACGATCAGGCGGCACAACTGGTCGATACCGAAGTTCTTAAAGCAACCGGGGCACGGGTTGAAGAAGTCGCCGGCGGCTGTTTTTGTTGCCGCTTCCCCGATTTGATCGCCGCCCTGGAACGCCTTGCCGAGAAAGATCAGGCGGATGTACTCCTCGGCGAACCGGTCGGCAGTTGCACCGACCTTTCCGCCACGGTAATGCAACCGCTCAAAGATATCCACGGCAGTCAGTTCAACATAGCTCCGCTCTCTGTTTTGGTGGACAGCACCCAGGTCATTGAGCAACTTCAGTTGCCATCCGCAAAGCATCGCACGGTCGCGGAACGCTTTCCCGACAACGTTCGCTACATCTACGAAAAGCAACTTGAAGAGGCAGACTTGATCGTACTCAATAAGGTCGATTTCCTTTCCGGCAACGAACTTGATGTACTAAAGACATTGCTCGCAGAGCGCTTTCCCGGCAAGCCCCTTGTATCCATGTCGGCACAAAATGGCGAAGGAATCGACGCCTGGATGGACTATGTTTGCACGGCGCGTATCGCCGGCCGGCATATCGTTGCGGTGGACTACGACACTTACGCTGCGGGCGAGGCGGCTCTCGGCTGG
>JANXOJ010000222.1 GCA_025353625.1 Planctomycetota bacterium
TGTCAACGATCTGGAGGAAGTGCCCGAGGACTCATTCCTGCTTTTTTCGGCCCACGGCATTTCGCCCGAAATCCGCAAACAGTCAGAAGCCCGTCGGCTGAAAACCATTGATGCCACTTGCCCCCTGGTCACCAAGGTCCACCGTGAGGCGATTCGCTTTGCCCAAGATGGCTACACGATTGTGTTGATCGGCCACGCCGGGCACGACGAAGTCATCGGCACGATGGGGGAAGCCCCGGACGCCTTTCGGCTCGTGCAAACCGTGGAAGAGGCCGAGACGATTGAACTGGCCGAAACCGAAAAACTCGCCTATCTTACGCAAACGACGCTGTCCGTCACCGAAACCGCCGAAATTATTGCCAAGTTGCGCGAGAAGTTCCCCCGCATCGTCGGGCCGAAGAAGGAAGACATCTGTTACGCAACGCAAAACCGCCAGGAGGCTGTGCGGACGCTTTCCGATCAGGCCGATGTGCTGCTCGTCGTTGGCAGCCACAACAGTTCCAATAGCCGCCGATTGGCCGAGTTGGGTTCCACCCGCAACATCCCGTCGCACCTCATCGACGGCCCGGACGACATCGACCTGGAATGGTTTCACGGTGCGGAGACCGTGCTAGTCACCGCCGGTGCCAGTGCCCCGGAGTCGGTGGTTCAAGAGTGCGTCGACATGCTCCGCTGGCGATTCGGCGGTTCGGTCGAGTTGCAAGCCGTTCGCGAGGAGCAAGTCCGCTTCACGCTGCCGATCCAGTTGCAAGAACTTATGAAGAGCGAAGCGGTTTGATGAATGGTTTTCGTAATAGTTCGCTTTTGTGTTGCGGCTGGAACAACGCGGCAGCAGCAATCGATCATCATCAATAACGTCAACCATTGCAACTCATCCATTTATAGAATAGACGACAGATTCGCCTGCTTCTTGCCCATCCGGCTCATTTCTGCGAGAATGTACGCATGTCGCGAATCGTATTAGCAATGTCGGGCGGGGTCGATAGCAGCGTGGCCGCGTGCCTCCTTCAAGAGGCGGGCTACGAGGTGGTTGGCCTTTTCATGCGCCATGGCCACAAGGAGCCAACGACGTGCAGCACCTTGCCCCTGGCATCATCGCACAAGCAGGGCTGCTGTAGTGCCACCGATGCGGCCGACGCCCGCCGCGTTGCCCAACGGCTTCAAATCCCGTTCTATGCAATCAACTTCGAGCATGAATTTGGCCGCATCATCAACTATTTCATCACCGAGTACACAGCCGGGCGAACGCCCAACCCGTGCGTGGTCTGCAATACTTGGCTGAAATTTGGCAAGCTGATGGAATATGCCGACAGCGTTGGGGCGGGCCAGATTGCCACCGGCCACTATGCTCGGCTGGTTACCGGCGCGGATGGACAGGTTGAACTCCGCTGTGGACTCGACGGCACGAAGGACCAATCTTACGTGTTGTGGGGTATTCAGCGCGATGTGCTTACTCGGCTACAATTTCCCGTTGGGGATTATCGCAAGGAACATATCCGCCAGATTGCCGAGCGGCTGGGCCTGTTCCATGTGGCAGACAAGCCGGATAGCCAAGAGATATGCTTCGTTCCCGATCAGGATCACGCCCGATTCATTCGCGAGAACCGCCCGCCGATCGACACCGCCGGTGAGGTTGTCACAACCGATGGCCGCGTCGTTGGGCAGCATGAAGGAGTTGAGCGGTTCACGATTGGCCAGCGCAAGGGGCTGGGGATTGCCTTTGGCGAGCCGCGGTTCGTCGTGCGGCTCGATGCGGCGACGCGGCAAGTCGTCGTCGGCACGCGCGACGATCTCGCTCGAACGGAGTTGACCGCCTATGGGGCAAATTGGCTTTTTGATTTTGAGAGCAGCTTCACTTGCCAAGTCAAGATTCGCTACCGCAGTGCGGCCCTTGAGGCTCAAGTCGAGATGCTTCCGGAAAACCGCTTCCACGTTCGGTTCCTGGAGCCCTGCTATGGTGTTGCGCCCGGCCAAGCGGCCGTTTGTTACCGTGGCGACCGACTGCTCGGCGGCGGCTGGATCGAGTGATTCGCAAGGGAAAACCCCGCCGACCGATGAATTCCTTTATCGGTATCTTGGGATCCTCGTCATGGATCGGTCGCCAAAAACGGCTTGACTTCCGCGTCGTTGCCGCTAATTTGCGCGGCGCGGCGGAAAAATGTTGCCGCCTTTTCTGGCTGGCTATCGCAATAGAGATGCACGCCCACTACAAACGCTAAGTCGCCATTGGTCGGCGCGGCTTCGGCCGCTTTTACCATGTCGTCGATCCGTTCGCGTTTGTCGGTGGCCGAGTCATCGCGGTAGAGCTCGCTCAGGCGGAAATTGGTGCTGGCCCAATCGGGCTTCTCCTCCAGACCACGTCGCATCGCCTTAGCCGCCAACTCATATTTACCCAATGCAGCCAAGGCAAAACCTTGGCGAAACCATCCATCGGCCAGCTTGGGATATTCACGCGTGGCGCGGCGGTAGCGTTCCAATGCGTCGTTAAACTTTTGATTGCCGAAATGTGCATCGCCGAAACTTATGAACTTCCAGGCAAGCTCCAGTGCCTTTCCGCCTGGGGCACGATCGACCGGCTTGTGATCGGGAACATCCGCATTGCGATTCGCACGGGCATTCGCCTGCGCATTGCCCGCCCCAAGCCCCGGATTTACGCTTCCATTCCCATTGCCATTGAAATTTCCGTTGGCTTGCCGCAGGTTGAACCAGCCATCGACGCCCATCAGTTGCTGGATCGGACCGAGGCCGTAGAGTTGTCCCGCCGGCGCGAAGACCATCGGCGGATAGTTGAAGTTCATATAGGGATTCGACCCATACGAATAACCGTTGCCATACGAAGCATAGTACGGATTCGCGTAGCCCGAGTTGTAAGGATAGACATATTGCGAATTGTACCCGGAGTACGCATAGGGATAGGTTGTGCCGTAGGGAGCTTGGTTATACGGCGAATAGTTATTGTAGTAATCGTTGGAATAGCGGTTGCTGTAATACTGCTGCTCCTGCGCGCGGCGTTGCTCTAGCAAACGTCGTTGGTATTCGGTCGCCCGCATGGCCTGCTCTTGCGCAGCCTGCGCGGCGGCCGCATTTCTGGCCGCCGGCGAGGATGCGGCATCTTCGTTGATGCGGGCTTCGAGGGCATGACGCTTGGCGTCGATCTGCCGCTGTTGAGGGCTTGCGTTGGGCGCACTCGCCGGGGTAATGCCGGAACCGGCAACCTTCGAAGCGGCGAAGGTTGGCCTAGTCTCAGCGCGCGGTGCGCTGCCCGTCCGCGATGGTGGCGTGTTGTCCGGCTTCTTGGTATCCGCCGCCCAGATAGATGCGACCGAAAGCAATGCCCATACCGGAACACCGACACGCACGAAGAGTCTCGCCATGACTAATCCCTTTGCAAACGATGATCGCTACCCTCACCGTAAGCAATTATCCGCCCTTTGCAACGAATAGCAATCCTTTATGGGAAAGAAATCCAACGTATTGAAACCCCAACGATTTTACGCACCACCATTACGGGTTGATTGCATCAGGTGGCGACCCCTCAGGAGAACTGCAAAGTTGTTTTTCCAAACCAAGTTCGGTTTTGATTCGTAGAAAGTTGGACCGGAATGGACCGGTCGCAAGTTTGACCTTGGTTTCACGGAGTGCATGCGCCCTTCCGCTCCCATTGCCGTCCCGTGGCATTGAAGCGGCACGGCGCAAGCCGTCCGGTGTCGGCCAGGACAACTGCAACATCCGGATTCTTGTGGTGCAGGCGCCCCGCCTGCACCGATAAATTCGGGCGAGACGCCCGAACCACATATTCACCAACGGCAATTCTCAGGCGTAGTCGTTCTCCTGCAACAATTCCTTTCCGGCCCTTGTGTTTGCTCTGTGGCGATAATAAGCTTGGGTTTGTGTTGCACCGGCTGATTTGATATCGGCTAGAACGCGGCCAAGTGCAACTCCAATCGGTTGTCGCACCTTGCTTACCCTCTGCCCCACCTCCGATTGCGAGAGTGGGATTTATACGGAAAAACTTTATGATTTCGTGCAGGCCATTTGTTGTGTTGCTGCTCATTCTGATCGCCGTGGCGATGCCCGCTTTGTCTCGCGGCGATGCGCCATCTGTTTTGGAAGCCGGGTTCGGCAAGCCGCCGCTTCGTGCTAAGGTCCGGGCCTATTGGTGGTGGCTCGATAGCAACGTGACGAAAGTCTCCATCACCCGCGACCTGGAGTGGATGGAATCGATCGGCATGGGGGGAGGCTTGGTTTTCGATGCCGGCGGGCCAGCGGGGCCGACGCCATTCGGGCCATTGTATGGTTCGCCGGAGTGGCGCGAACTTTTCCGCCACACGCTGCACGAGGCCGACCGGTTGGGATTGGAGATTACCGTCAATCCGCAAAGCGGCTGGAACCTTGGCGGCCCGAACGTCAAACCGGAATTGGCCGGCAAGCACATCGCCTGGTCGCAATATCAAGTCACCGGTCCACTGCGTGTTAGCGCGTCGCTGCCGGTGCCGCGACATACGCTCGATTTTTATCGCGACTCGTACGTTGTGGCCTATCGGCTCAAAGAAGCGGTCAACGCAAAGTCGCTGCCGAGCCCGCGCACAAAAGGGGCGAAAGCGACTGCGGAGATGCTGGTTGGCAGCGAGCGTCATTTGCCGATCCGCGATTTGGCGTCGAAGGCCGTCTTCCACGAGTTGGGCGGAAATGCGCCCGATTGCTCGTCGCTGCTAGAGGATGTCGCGGCCAAGCCGGGCGAAGAAGATGTGGCCGCCAAGGATGTTTTGAATTTGACCGCCAACTTCAAGAACGGTCAACTTACTTGGGACGCTCCCGAGGGCCGCTGGCAGATTCTCCGCTTTGGATATTCAAATAACGGCGGCCGCGTCTCGACATCCAGCGGCAAGTGGCAGGGCCTCGTCATCGACTACCTCGATCCAGAAGCTCTCAAGGCGTACTGGGCCGAAGTCGTCGAGCCGATTATCGCCGTCGCAGGTCCGCTGGCGGGCCGCACGTTCAAAGGCTTCCAGACCGATAGTTGGGAAGGGGGCGGGCTGAACTGGACGCGGCGGATGCCGGACGAATTCCGCAGCCGTCGTGGTTATGAGATTTGGCCCTATTTGCCCATCGTAGCCGGCGCGATTGTCGATAGTCGCGATGTGAGCAATCGCTTTTTGGCCGACCTGCGGAAGACGATTGGCGACTGCTTTGCCGACAATCACTATGCCGTGATGCAGCAGCTTGCAGCCAAGCACGGCATGTACTTGCACTGCGAGGCGGGCGGCCCCCATGCCGGCCCCTTCGACGCCTTGAAGAATTGGGGCCATTGCGGGGCGCCCATGGGCGAGTATTGGGTTTACTCGCCGCATCGCCCCACCGAGGAATCGCGGTTCTTCATGAAAGGTGCGGCCAGTGCCGCCCACATCTACGGCCACACGATCGCCTGCGGTGAGGGGTTCACTTCCATCGGGCCGCACTGGAACGATATCCTCTGGTCGTCCCAAAAACCGACCTTCGATCACGAGTCGTGCGCCGGTTTGAACCTCACCTACTGGCACGCCTTTGCCTGCTCGCCGGCCGAGGCCGGCATACCGGGCCAACAGTATTTTGCCGGGACACATTTCGATCCTAGCATCACTTGGGCCAATCAGGCCCATGCGTTTATCGGTTATATGGATCGCTGTCAATTTCTCTTGCAGCAGGGGCAGTTCGTGGCCGATGTTTGCTACTACAACGGCGACAACGTTCCAAATCTCATTGGCCGCAAGCAGGCCGATCCCGGCAACGTCCTGCCGCACTACGACTACGACGTTGTGAACGAAGAAGTGCTACTCACGCGGCTATCGGTTCGCGACGGAAAACTCACAATACCCACCGGGCCAACCTACCGGGTTTTGGTCCTGCCGAACATCAAGACGATCTCGCCGGCCGCGCTCAAGAAAGTGCGCGAGTTGGTCGCGGCCGGTGCCACGGTCGTCGGGCCGTGTCCGGAACATACGATTACTTTACAAGACTATCCCGCTTGTGAAACAACATTGAAGCAAACCGCCGACGAACTTTGGGGAAAGGGGCGAATCGTGGAAGGCAAAACCGCGCGGCAGGCCCTTGCCGATCTCAAGGTGCCGCCGGACTTTGAAAGCGACTCCGCCGGCCGTTTGGATTTCATCCACCGTCGCGACGGTTCAACGGAAATCTACTTTGTGAGCAACCCCACGGCCGATCCGGTCGCCGTGAGGGCATCGTTCCGCGTCGAGGGTCTTCAGCCGGAACTTTGGGATCCGATGACCGGCACGCATCGCGATGCTGCCGACTTCCAAAAGGTCGGTAGCCGGATGCAGGTGCCGCTTGAGTTCGGCCCTTACGGCTCCGTCTTCGTAATCTTCCGCCGACCGACCGCCGCCGACGGGCACGGCCATAACTACGCGCGCTATGTCGAAGCGGGCAAAGTGCATGGCCCCTGGACCGTGGCCTTCGATCCCAAATGGGGCGGGCCGAAGTCGGCTAAGTTCGACAAACTGACGAGTTGGACGAGCAGCAGCGAGCCTGGAATTCGATATTACTCCGGAACGGCAACGTATCGCACGACATTTGACTGCCCGGCTGGCGGCGGTCGTCTTGCGCTCGATCTGGGCACGGTCGATAACATTGCCGAGGTACGGCTCAACGGCAAGAATCTGGGCGTTGCCTGGGCACCGCCATTCCGCGTGGAAATCACCAAAGCGGTCCAATCCAAAGGCAACTCCCTGGAGGTGGACGTAGTCAATACATGGTATAATCGCGTGATCCTCGATCAGACGTTGCCGTTGGCAAAGCGTCTGACGCACACCAACGTGCAACTCCCAAAAGGGGCCAAGCCGCTCGAATCAGGGCTGCTGGGGCCGGTGCGGTTGATGAAGATCGAGGAATAGTGCTCATCTCGCGGATCGAGATGCGTACGCTAAGCCCTTTATTATTCTCCTGGAGTAACACCATGCTCGTTCGTACTGCTCGGCTGATTCCGGCTCTGTTCGTCGTTGCCTTTGCCGGCAACCTTGCATTGGCGGAAGACCCGGCTGTCAAAACTACCGTCGTCATCCACGCCGACCAAGGCAAAGTAAAAATCAACCGCAATATCTACGGACAGTTCTCCGAACATCTCGGGCACTGCATTTATGAAGGGCTGTATGTTGGTGAGAACAGTTCGATCCCCAACACGCGCGGCATTCGCAACGACGTAGTCGCCGCCTTGAAGGCGATCCGCATCCCCGTTCTTCGCTGGCCCGGCGGATGCTTCGCCGACGAGTATCACTGGAAAGACGGCATCGGCCCAAAGGAGAAGCGGCCCACGATGGTCAACACGCATTGGGGCGGAGTGACCGAGAACAACCACTTCGGCACGCACGAATTCATGGACCTCTGCGGACAGCTTGGCTGCGAGCCGTATATCTGCGGCAACCTGGGTAGCGGCACGATCCACGAAATGCAGGAGTGGGTCGAGTACATTACGTTCGACGGAAAAAGCCCAACGGCCGATCTTCGCCGAGCGAACGGCCGCGACGAGGCCTGGAAGCTGGTCTACTTTGGCGTGGGTAACGAGAACTGGGGCTGCGGCGGCCGCATGCGGCCCGAGTTCTATGCCGACCAGTATCGACGCTATGCAACCTACGTTCGCAATTTCAGCGGCAACAAGGTTTTCAAGATTGCTTGCGGAGCAAACAATTTCGACTACAAATGGACCGACGTTGTGATGCGCGAAGCCAAGGGTCAACTCGACGGGCTATCGCTGCACTTCTACTGCGGCAGCAACAAGAAGAAGGGGCCGGCGACGGAATTCGACGAGGCCGATTGGATACATCAACTCAAAAATGCCTTGCGCATGGAAGAACTCGTTGCCAAGCATTGCGAGATTATGGATGGCTACGATCCGCAGAAGAAAGTTGCCCTGATCGTCGACGAATGGGGAACCTGGCACACCGTGGAGCCGGGCACGAATCCGGGCTTTCTCTATCAGCAGAACACGCTTCGCGACGCCCTCGTGGCCGGCGTGACTTTGAATATCTTCCACCAACACGCCGACCGCGTGCGGATGGCGAACATCGCGCAGATGATTAACGTCCTTCAAGCGATGATCCTCACCGACGGCGGCAAGATGCTACTCACGCCGACCTATCACGTCTTCGACATGTACAAGGTTCACCAGGATGCCACCTGGCTGCCGACGGAAACGAAAGGCCCGGACTACGTCTGCGACGGCAAAACCGTCCCCGCCGTGACGGTCTCGGCCTCGCGCGATGCCGGCGGAAAGATGCACGTCTCGCTCTGCAACCTCGA
>JANXOJ010000228.1 GCA_025353625.1 Planctomycetota bacterium
CCTCAAAAGTATCGAACAGACGCCGATTGGGCAGGTCGAGGGTTACGCGAATTGTCGCGCCCAAGACCTCGGCAGCCGCGCGGGCTTCCGCAAGGCGAATCTCCGGCCCCGGCGAAGCGGGCGTCGGCTCGCCATCGGTCAGATCAATGATGCCGACGCGATAGCCTTGCCGGACCAACTTCGCCACCGTGCCACCGCAGGCGATTTCCACATCGTCGGGGTGCGCGCCGACGGCGATGACATCGAGTTGTTCGTCCATGAGGGTCCCTTCGGTGGGGCTTCACGCTCGGATGCACGGTCATCCGATCGCTCGACGCGCTACATTTCCGCGTCCGCAAGCACGGTACCTGCGGCCCCGCCATTATAGCACCAACGATGTCGGGAAACAATTTGGGCAGATGGGTTGATCCACGCGGCAATTTCGCGTAGGCTGAAGGCCCATGAATACTGAAAATCATCCCCGCGAACTGGCCAGCGGACGTTTCTTGCGCCTCGTCGCCCACAATGGTTGGGAATGGGTCGAGCGCGTCAATGCCTCGGGTGCCGCCGTCATCGCGGCGGTAACTCACGACGAGAAACTGGTCCTGGTCGAACAATTTCGCATTCCAATGCAGTGCAGCGTTGTCGATCTGCCGGCTGGGCTGGTGGGCGACGATCCGGGAACCGAAGGCGAAAGTTGGATCGACGCGGCCAAACGCGAACTATTTGAAGAAACGGGCTACGTAGCCGACGAGTGGCATGCGGCCACCACCGGGCCGGCGTCTCCTGGGCTGTCGACGGAAGTCTACACGTTATTCGTTGCTCGCGGCGCACACAAGACGGGCCCCGGTGGCGGCGACGAACGCGAAGAGATCGACGTGTTCACCGTTGCTCTTTCGGATCTCGACGTTTGGCTCGATCACAAAAGGGCCAATGGCGTGATGATCGATCCCAAGATATTCTTGGGGCGATATTTTTTAGGTAAGTGAGCCGGCGATGTTGGTTCACTACTCCTTGCGCGGCTCGACGTGGATCACCACGCGGCCCACATCGCGCACGCGCGTGCGAAGGTGGGCCTCGAGCCGTACCGTCAGGTCGTGGGCCGCGGCAATCGACATCTGGGGATCGAGGCGGCAATGGAAGGATACCTGATGTTGTCCGCCCGCTCGAAGTACTTTGACGTTGTGCAACTGCACGGCGGACGCATGGCCCTCGAAGAACGCTTCGATGGCCTCGACGATCTCGGTGGCGTCGGCAGGTTCCGCCTGGACGATGGCCGTCTGGTCGCCGGCCGGCTCCAAGTGCGATACGATGCGCGACATTCCGGGCACCTTGGCCCGAACGTCGTTTTCAAAGGCCGTTGCCACGCGATGGGCTTCATTGAGCGTCAGCGACTCGTCGATTTCCAAGTGCAGTTCCAACCAGCGTTCCCCCTTTTCGTCGTAAAGCCGGATCGCGTGTGCCCCTAGACCGCGCCGCGCCGCGAGAATGCGAACTTGCGTTGTCAGATCGAGTCCGCACAAGGGCAATGGCTCGGCATGTACGACAACATCGGCCTTGGGTACGACGGATCGCACGGCATCGGCCGCCTCGTCGGCGATCTCGTGTGCTCGTTCAAAACTGATCGCCTCGCCCACCGAAAGCGTAATGTCCGCGAAGACCTGCGACCCGCTGCGACGCATCCGCACCAGCGTCACGGAGTCGACGCCGGCCACTTGGCTGGCTGCCGCAGTGACTTTGTCGCGCAAGCCGTCGGGGATGCGATCGAGCAAGTCATCGACCGACTTCTTTCCTAATTTCACGCTCACCCAGACGATGATGGCTGCGACGACCAGCGCGGCAATCGTGTCGGCATTGCCGATCCAAGGAAGATCGCACCGCTTGGCAATCACCACGCCGCACAGGCCAATTAGCACCACGGCGGAAGACCAGACATCGGTGGAAAAGTGCAGCGCATCGGCTTCCAGTGCCTGGCTTTCATACTTCTTCGCGACACGATGTAGGGCTTGCGAACGAGATACATCCAAGACGATCGACACAATTAGCACGACGAACGCCCAGACGCTCGGACGGATCTCGAAGGGACGTTGAAAAAACAACCGAACGACCGCCTCATGGACGATCCAGAAGCAGGTTGCCAACAGGAGTGCCGTTTCAAACAGAGCGGAAAGATTCTCAAACTTACCGTAGCCATAGGTCTGGGTGCGGTCGGCGGGCCGCGACGCCATGCGAACGGCCCAAAGCGTGACGCCGGCGGCTAAGAGGTCGAGGCAAGAGTGGGCCGCTTCGGCCATAATGCCCAAGCTACCGGTCGTCAGGCCGACAACGAGCTTCATCACCGTCAGCACCATCGCAATCAAAAGCGATGAGAGGGCCACCGAGAATTTTTCGCGCGACGGATTTTCGTGGGATTGACTCAATTGGCCGCCGGGCAAAAGGAGGTTCCGCCTGCCGGGCTGAACCCATGCGTCCAACCCAATAAAAAAGCCTGAAGCCTTCACGAAGTTCGATACACAACCGTTCCTTCCGCCAGAAGGAAACTACTTCAATTCGCGGAGGCGAATGTTGCGAACGGCACCGGTCGTACACCACGAAGAGATTCCCAAGGGGCGGCTGGCGTCGCATTCAATGCGAATGCCGAACGAGTACTCCTTGCGGTTCTGGTTGACGACCTGGTCGTTATCGATCCAGACTGCGATTTTATCGTCGGTCACGCGAATCCGAAAGCGATACCAAGTGTTTTTCTTGAAATCGTGCGTCGTCGAGGTCTGGTTCTCGGAAGCGTCCATGTGATCGACGTTTGAAAGGCCGACGATGCTTCCGCCCCAGCCGCCCGTTACGAACGAGCAATAATCGTCGCCCACGGGAAAAGTCGTGGTGCAAAAGAAATCGCTGCCTTCGATCCGCTTGCCTTCAAGCGTAAGTTCGTAGTTGTTTCGCGGCGGCTTGCCGGAGAAAGTGATGCCGGTCATGTCGTTGCCGCGTTCCATGACAATGGTCTTATCGCGAACGACCACCTTTCCCTGATTGCCAAAATCGGTCGCCTTCCAGCCCTCTAACGATTTTCCGTCGAAAAGTTCCTTGGCTGGAAGTTCCTTGGTGACTGGAGCCGCAGCATCGGCCGCTTTATCTTCGGCGATGCCGTACGAGCCGATCGTAGCCACGACAACTAGCACTAAAATCGGCAGCAACAAACGGAGACAACGCATGCTTACAGTTCCTGTCGGGTCGCGGCAACCGGTTTTGCCGCCGATTTTGTCGGGCCTAAACCGGGATCGGTGGTTGAATTGTCGGCTTTCTCGGGGGGCTTCGATCCTT
>JANXOJ010000393.1 GCA_025353625.1 Planctomycetota bacterium
GTCACAAGGAGTGTCAGACATGACGCCCGATCCAAAGCAAAGGGGAACTACGAAAGGCATGAATGGCACGAAAGAGTAAAAGGGAAAAGATCGGTTGATGCGATCCCCGGTCTTTCTCCCCCACTCTTCTTCCATTTCGTGCTCTTCGTGCCTTTCGTGGTTCAAAACAACATCCATGAAGAAGCTCGCCGCCCAAGGAAGCCGCAACAGGGACGCAGCTAGTAGTTGCAAGCCGGGGAAGGTCGGTTATTCTGCCAACATGCCAAGACGAGCCGGAGTTGCGCCCGGCGGGGCGGTGTATCGCGTCCTGAACCGGACGGTGGCGGGCTTGCCATCGTTTCGCAAGGAAGCGGATTACGAGGAAATAACAAGCTGCGTCCCCGTTGCAGCTCGAAGCTTATCCCAGACTTGCTGAGAACAGCAACATCTGCACGCGGTTAGTTTTCGGCCCCAAGCCACTCAAAGGCCGTGTCCAAGTCGATATAGGAGAGCTGAATCGAGTAGCCCGCGTAGTCCCTGTCCTTCCGATACTCGGAATCCACCAATCGATCCTCCAGCCCCGCATGCTCCTCCGGAATCAACCGGCAGTGCGTCGACTGCGATGGGTCCGGTTCGTAATCGAGCCGCGCGACTTCGCCCGTCGGAAGGGCGCGCGTATCCATGAACATCGGGGATCGTTGACCGTCTGGGAACGAATGAAAGATCCAGACCATTACCTCTATTTCCCGAAGAGCGCGGAATCGGTTCCCACCATGCGGTAGTCGGGTTGTCGGCGGACGTTTCGCAACCTCCGCGAGGACGTCTGGATCGACCTCGTCCTTGAACTCGAATGCCGTGCTGTAGAACGCCAAATACCACGGCGGTTCACCATACGGGAATTCGTATTCGTGGTGAATTGTCTTTGTTAGCCTGGGCGATCGATCCTCAATCACATCGGTTGAAGGAGGCGACCATCCGTTCATCCTGTATTCAACGCGGCAACCATGCAGGGTCGTACCGATGAAATGCAGGTAGGATGAGATGCCAAAGCCGAGGCAGCAGTCCTGCTTGCGAGAGATACCTCCGATCGTCTCCCACAGCTGGGGCATAAAAGTGGGGTCCGCATGAAGCAAGCGATCGGGATCGGCAGATGACACGCTATAGTTGCCTAAGCCGGGCAGGTACACGCTTGTCTCTGGCCAATGACTCAGGAGTTGGGCTGCGGCCTTCTTCATGGCGGGTTCCAAGCGAGCGACTCGGCATCTAAAGGCTAGCCACCAAAGTCGGTTTTGCTGGGTAACTAGCAAGAACCAGATCGTCACGACCGCCGCCAAAAGCAGCCCGCTAGTCCAACTCCGCTGCGCGGCATCCCCGAAGGCAAATTGGAAAATCGCTGCTAGAGAAGCCATTCCGCCAACCATGGCGAGAATTGCGAAAACGACGAGTCGAGTGCCGTACCACTCCCGCCGGTGCCACCGGCGGAGATAGCCATCCTGTATGAATTGCAGGTGTACGTCCTGGCGGGCGATATTCGCGACTGCCGGGAATGAGCAATCGAGGAAAATCCATCCGATGAACGCCGCCGCCCCCAGGATCGAAATGACAAAGGCCACCGGAAAAGACGGCAACCAGGTCCACGATGCGACAAGTAACGTCCCCATTTCTGGGCCTCCCGACCTTTAGATCCTCGCTTACTGAGCCATCTCCGTGGCCAACACAAGAAACGGGGGTGAACGGCCACACGCCCCCCGGTGGTTATTATAACCCCTGGCGATCCGAATCCTGATAGGAATTCCCAGGAAATCTTGCCAAGATCGTGCGGCGATCGGCCTGCAAAAAGGGGTTTCGATGGGGCCTTGGATGGCAAATTCCCTAGCGAGCACTGACCGCTGCCCGTCGCACCGTTCGCCGGCTTCCAAAGCGGGCGTCGAAGAGTTCGCCGTAGGCGTCGCAGGTCGCATCCCAAGGCACGTCGCCCCAAGGCGGCGCGCGTTCTGAGTCGGGATCGAGGTCGAAGGCCAATTCGTCCGGCCCGTCGCAAAACGCCAGTGGCCCGTCGCCGTTGCCGTCCGCCCCGTCGGCCCCAGCCGAAGGTTTTTGCCTTCGGCATGTTGCGGAAGCTGAAAGCTTCTGGCGGACGGCACCGGGATGGGGCCTGCTATCGACCAACTTTACAATTTTTCGCATATCGGTCATACTAAGTGCGTCGCTGCCTTTTACGTTTTTTCGCGGCCTGGAACACTGCGGGCGGACGTGCGGCGACCTACAACCCATTCTTAGAGGAGGTGTACCATGTCTCGTCAAGTGGTGCTCATGCGTCTTTTCTTGCTGCTCCCGCTGGCAGCGACCCCATCACCCCGGCTTGTTGCCAGTGAACCCAAACCGGTGATCCGCGCGCAGTTCGTGGCTGCGGCCGTCGCCCCGGAGGCCGCGCACGACAAGATCGCGCCTGCCGCCGAAAAACCGGGAGTCGCCCCAATACTCCACGGCGGTGCCAAGGCAATCTCGCGGGCGCTCAAGGAACCCACGACGATCGACGTCACCGATTTGCCGCTCAGGGATGTCGTGAGCTATCTGAGCTTTCGCCACCACATCCCCATTCAAATCGACCCGGCTGGCCTGATGGACGCGGGCATCGAATTCGACGTGCCCATCACCAAGAAGCTCTCGGGGATTTCCCTGCGTTCGGCACTCGGCCTGTTGCTCGACGAACTCCAACTGAAATGGGTCATCCACCACCAGGTGCTGTTCATCACTTCGCCGCAGAAGGCCGAGAGCGACGAGTTCCTAGTCACCAAGATTTACGACGTCGCGGACATCCTCGATCAGCCGGCCGACCATCCGCCGGTCGAGCCGGCTGCGCAGTCTTACGCCGTCCGCAGCAGCGGGATGCTGGGCGGTTCGGCGTTGTCGCGGTCATCCACAACTCCGCAGCCGGTTTTGGGCATGTTCCCAATGTGCGCCGAGCCGGCGTTGCATTCGTCATCCGCGACTACTCTCCAGGAAATCATGGACTTGATCGTGACAACGGTTGCCACCACGACCTGGTTGGATAATGGTGGCACAGGCACCATCTCACCACTGGGATCCAAACTGGTTATCACCAATACGCAGGATGTGCATCGCGAGGCGGCCGCCACGCTGGCCAAGCTTCGCGCCGCGATTAGGAAATCATTTACCGTGTCCGTGGACTTGCATTGGCTGTGGCTGGATGCCCGCCGCCGCGATGCCCTCTTCCCCGTAAAGGTCGACGGAAAGCCGGGCGTGCCGCGGGGCATGACCTCGCAGCGATTGCGGCAAGTCGCCGGCGAGACGCCGCACTTCCACGCCCGGCTGACGTGCGTCAACGGCGTCGAGACGGTCATTGCCTCGGGCGATCGGCGTTTCATAATCGGCACCGCGGTTCCGGTCGTGGACGGGGGCATGGGCCATCAGCCCTCGATCTCCGTGTTCAATATCGGCGTGGCGACGCAGTTTCGCCCCACCATCGCGCCGGACAAGAATTCGGCGATGCTCACCATCCGCAGCACGATCGTGCGGCAATCGCCCGAATCCCGCCAGGTGCTCGTCCGTTCGGCGTGGCCTGCCGAGCACATTCCCAGCAGCGATGCGCCGAAGCCGGCCATGAGCGGCGGTGCAACCGGCGCATCGCCAACCGCCGCGGTGCCCGCCCCGCTGCCGATTGTGCGCATGAAAGACCGTCCGGCCGGATCCGGCACTTATCCCATCGACCTGCCGGTGCTTCCTACGCAGCAGTTGGGCACGACGATCCGCGTACCCTTGGGCAAGCCGGTCGTCGTGGGCTCGATCAACTTCGCCCCGCAAGGCGATGCCGGGCTGGCCGCCGCCACAGCGGACCCGTTGGAGGTCTACCTCATCGCCACGATCCGCCTGGTCAAGGTCGCGAAGTAACTCCGTGCTGGAATGACTCCGTTGGAGTTCACGCTTTAGCGTGCAGATTATTCAGGAAACCTGAACTTGCACGCCGACCCGTGAACTCCAACGGCCTGTCCTGGCCCCCTCGCGATGTTCTTGCTACAATCGCGGCATTCATGGAAAAGGGGCCATCACTGATTTCCGTCCCCCGTCCACGTTTTCCGTCCCCCGCGACCGCCACGCGCGCCTTCCGACCAAAGACGTGAAACGATGTGTATAAATGACCGAGTGGAGCGCAGCGCAACCCCCGGAATTGTCTTAACCAAACCCCATCTATTGCACCAACTCTTCTTCCTGCTCGTCCGACTGCGTGGTGATCTCCCCGGCGTCTTCCAAGCGGCGGACGGCATCGACGATTTGCTGCTGCATCTGCTCGACGGCTGAAAGCTTCACGGGCCCAAGGTATTCCATCTCTTCGCGAAGCATCTCCGCAGCACGCTTGGACATATTGCCGAGAATCTTCTCTTTAAGCTCTGGGTTGGCACCCTTCAGTGCCATCGCCCATTGCGAGCTGTCCACATTCTTTAGAAGAATCTGGATGTCCTTGTTCGTCAGTTTGTTGATGTCGTCGAAGACGAACATCAAGCGGCGAATCTCATCGACCAACTCGGGGTTCTCGCGGGCAAGATTCTCCAGCAGGCTCCGCTCCGTGGCGCGATCGATGACGTTCAACATGCCGGCAACGCTCGATACGCCGCCCGTGTTGGAAAACGACTGACTCATGACGCTCGCCATGCGAAGCTCCAAGCCGCGTTCGACCTCCTTGATAATCTCCGGGCTGGTCTGGCCCATCGTCGCCACGCGACGGACGACGGCCATTTGTCGTTCTGGCGGCAGTTCGCTGATGATCTCCGCCGCTTTCTGCGGTGCGAGGTAGGAAAGAATCAAGGCGATTGTCTGCGGATGCTCGTCCATGATGAAGGTCAGCAGGTTCTGGCTATCGACCTTTTGCAAAAAACCGAACGGCACGGCCTCGATCGACTGGCGAACGTTATCGTACGTTGCAGTGCCGCCCTTGCCCATCGCCCGCTCGACGAGTTGCTTGACGACATCCAGCCCTCCGGCGCGAACGCCCATCCCGCCCGGATTGGCGTTGGCAAAGTCCTTGATGGTCGTTTCTTGCTCGTCGCCGGTCACCGCCCCCAGTTTGGCCATTTCGATGGAAACCACCTCGACCTGCTTAGGTTCGAGCTTGCCCATCAGTCCAGCGGCTTGGTCGTCCGGCAGGCTCAAGAGCAAAATCGCAGCTTTTCGGACATCTAAGGTTTGCATGACAGGCTTAGTAGTGTGCGCAGAATGGCAGGTTTCTGGTAATATCGGCAAAATAGGCCGTGCGGCATGAGGATGGCTTGAAAGGTGCGGTTCAGCACTTGCGCCAGTTCCTTGCCGAGGAACGCGCGGTAGCGCAGGCCGGGAGAACCGCAACGTTGCTTAGCGCTCGTTCGTAGTCCCGCCTTTTCGCGGAAGTTCGACGTCGAGACCGGCTCAAGCCGAGACCGCGAACGGCTATGCGGTTCTTCTGTAAGCGCAAGCGAGAGTTCTTGACATCCGTTACCGTCCACGCCAAGATTAACGGTACTGCCGCAGCTATAATTCCAGGACGGGCCACCGG
>JANXOJ010000238.1 GCA_025353625.1 Planctomycetota bacterium
GTGACGGAGAAGAGCGCCCCGGTGAAGGGTTTGGACCCGACCACAGCGTATGACTATCGGGTAACGGCCGTGAACGCTGCGGGTATCTCGCCGTCGGTGACGGTTCACATCCGGGCGCAATAAGAAACGACATGAGACGACCTTTTGAAACGGGGTTCTTGCTCCTTGCGTTGATCTTGGCAGTGGCCCGGTCGCTACGCGCCGCCGCGCAAAGCTCCGTACCCGCAGCCCTTGTCGTGCCCGATCGTTTCCATCTGCACGGCCGTCGCCAGCTCGTCGAGCGCGACAGCCCGCTTCGCCTTGCCGTCCAGGTCATACAACGCGTACCGCAAGGCCAATGCGGTTCCCCATAACCTTGGTGCTCGGTTCGACCGGGTGTCACCGACACCTGAAAGCCAAGTTTTGTGAGGTAAAACGCGGTTTTTCCGATTACCTATGGTTTCCCACAGGACGAACGTCGCATTATTCAAGCCCACCAAAAAATTGTCGGCTGGCAAGCACTAGTTGCCCTAGGGAAACGGCGAAAAACCTCCGACGGCCTTAAATTCCAGAGCTTTTACGCCGCTTCCTGCGTTCCGCATCCGTGTTACCCCGATGGCTGCCCTAGGGCAAAAATGGCGTCGCGTTTGGGTGCGGCCCACGGTTCCTACTTCCCCGCCTTGACCTCCAGGACCTCAAACGAGCTGGGCTGCGTGGAGGGACGCGGCCTTCCGCGACCGCTCGACGCATCCGCCACAGGAAGATAAATCGTATGCGTCGTTGGATCGAGGCCCATCGTGCGGGCACCGTTCTTCGTCGACACGGTTTGCACGATGGCGAACTTGCCGGGCGACGTTTCACGGGCGACGGCCAGGGTGCCATCGCGGCAACTGGCGAATGCGTCGCCGTCGAACTGCGTGGCATCAACGCCGGCACCAATCGGTAGATCGGCCAGGACTTTGCCGTCGTCGCTGCTCATAACGATCAGCTTCTGCGGTTTGCGACAGCCGACGAAGAGGCGGTGCTTTGCTGGATCGATTGCCAAACCGGTCGGTGAGCCGCCTGGGGCGGTGGTCCACTTATGGAGAACCTTCATCGTCTTGGCATCGATTACCGCGACTTGATCTTTATCCACGAGGTTGACATAAATCTTGCTCTGGTCCGCAGCGAGGAACTCCGACTTGCCGCCCAAATCGACCGTTGCATCGGCCTTGCCCGTCTTGGGGTCAACGTCGGGCGAAATCGCGACCAACGCTTTGGCATCGCCGCACGACACGAGCACTTTGCCGCAGTTCGGATCGTAGATAATGCCGTCCGAGTCGTCCTCGGCCTTAACTTTGCCGAGTACCTTGTTTGTCTTTAGGTCAAAAATGATGACCGAGGCATCCCGACCGTCGGTGATGAACCCGCGACCGGCACTGGGCACGATGGCGACGCCGTGGTTCCCTTTCTGGCCGGGGATATCGGCCACGGTCTTGCCGTTGGCAGCATCGACGACCATCGTGTGGTTGCCGCGAGGAATGTAGAGAAACTTGCCTTGGGGATCGACCGTCAAGTAATCCCAACTGCCCGCTCCGCCAACGTGCAAGGTCTGGGCAACATGGTATTGGCCGATGGCCAACGATGCGGTCGCCGGCGGCTGGGCCAGAGCGAGAGGCCCGGTGATGGCCACAAGCGATAGGCTCAAAAGCGAGATAGTGAGGGAGACAAGTTTTGAACGGGACATGAAAAGCTCCAAGGATGCGTTGGAAGAGGCATTGAGAACAGCCTTCATGATGATGCTTTGTGCGAAAAATGCAAGACGCCCGTCGCCCCCGTCGTTTGGTCTGCCGGGCGAAACCATTTTATACAACCCAGCCAGCAATTTCGGCGACTTCTCACGCCCCTGCGCTCAGATGGTCCATTCCGGCGGAACGGAGACCTATAATGGGCCGTTGACGGTTCGGATTTTCGCTGCAAAGATAGTAGGTATGCGGCTGGACATTGCCATATCATCGTCGATCAGATCGAGAGCAAGCACCTTGGAACATCGCAAATTCGCACCGACACTGTTCGATTACTTGGACGAATTGACAGCTAACAATAACCGCCCGTGGTTCCAAGCGAATAAATCGCGGTATGAAGACCTGGTGCTTGGCCCATGTCAAGCGTTCATTCGGGCGTTCCAGCCCAAGCTGAAAAAGATTTCGCCCTTTTTCGTCGCCAGCGACCGCCGCATGGGTGGCTCGATTTTGCGCATCTACAAAGACACGCGGTTCGCGCGCGACAAAACGCCCTACAAGACGAATGTCGGCATCCAATTTCGCCACGAGATGGGCCGGGACATCCACGCCCCCGGCTTTTATCTCCACATTGCTTCGAGCGAATGTTTTCTCGGTGCCGGCGTTTGGCATCCGGATGCCGAGGCTCTCGCCGCAGTCCGACAGCAGATCGTCGATGAACCCGCGAAGTGGCGTCGCGCTTCGCAAGACGAGCAGTTCAAGCAGCGTTTCGAGCTGGCGGGCGATAGCCTTCGGACTGCCCCGCGTGGATACGCGCCCGATCATCCGCAGATCGAGGACCTTAAACGCAAGGACTTTATCGCGATTCAAACGTTGACCGAGCAGGACGTACTGCATGCGAACTTTCTCGATCGTGTCGCGGAATCTTTTGCCGCCGCGAAACCGTTAATGCGTTTTTTATGCAAGGCGATTATGGTGCCGTATTGAAAGCGTTCAACTGAGATAAACGCTGTCGGACACAAACTCGTCGGCTAAATTTGGTGCAATCATCGACAATATAAAAATGTTTGACGCCCCCACTCCATCCAACATCCCGCCCCGATACGCTCGGCAGATGCGCTATGCCAATTTGGGCGAAGAAGGTCAGCGACGCCTCGGCACCAGTCGGGCGTTGATCTGCGGATGCGGGGCGTTGGGGAGTTTTTTGGCCAATATACTCGTCCGGGCCGGCGTCGGCAAAGTGCGGTTGGTCGATCGCGATTTTGTGGAACTGAGCAACCTCCATCGGCAAACGCTTTTTGATGAAGACGACGTTGCCGCCGGGCTGCCCAAGGCGGTTGCTGCCGCCGAAAAATTGCGGAAGATCAACTCCACGGTTGAAATCGAACCGGTGGTCGCCGATATTGGTCCAGAGAATATCGAATCGTTTTGTGTCGGCGTCGATGCGATTCTCGACGGCACCGATAACTTTGAAACCCGCTATCTCATCAACGACGCAGCCGTGCATCTGGGCTTGCCGTGGGTCTATGGCGGATGCGTAGGGTCCGAAGGCCAGACGATGACGATCCTGCCGGGCGAAACGGGATGCCTTCGCTGTCTGCTGCCGGAGTGCCCTCCGCCCGGCAGCACGCCGACCTGCGACACGGTCGGGGTTCTGTCTCCAATCGTTGGCGTGATCGCTTCGATCCAGGCTCAGGAGGCGATCAAGATATTGAGCGGCAATCGCGCCGCCGTCTCGTGGTGGCTAACGGTCGTCGATCTATGGGAGAACCGCATCTCGGAACTCGACGTTCGCGATCTCCGCGAGCGCAACGACTGCCCGGCCTGCAAACATCGGCAGTTTGCTTGGCTTTCCGGGCGGCAAGGGAGCCGTGCGGCCGTGTTATGCGGCCGCAATGCGGTGCAGCTTACGCAAGTCGGCCGTGCGGCGCCGCTCGATGATTTAGCATCGCGGCTAAGCGGCCTCGGCCAAGTGACCCGCAACCCGTACCTCTTGCGACTCAAGGTCGAGGACTTTGAACTGACGCTCTTTCCCGACGGCCGCACCATCATCCACGGCACCGACGATCCGGCAGTAGCGCGGACGGTCTATGCGAAGTATGTGGGAAGTTGAATGTCTCGTCCGATGGCGGGTCTTTGCGTCGGATGTTATGGCATCCGACGCTCGACGCCACCCTACGCCACCCATTACAGTGGCCGCACAATGGACAGGCTGCGCCAATAATCCAGCAGCGTTTCTACGGAAAGCACGCCGCCGCCGAGACCGCTTTTGTTGATGCCGCCATAAGGAACGCCGTGCGGAAACAGATTGTGAGCGTTGATCCAACTGTTGCCGGCCACGAGCGATTCGGCCACCCGCGCGGCGCGGCCCAGGTCGGTGGTCCAGACGCTGTTGGCTAGGCCGTAGTCGGTCTGGTTCGCTAGGCGGATGGCGTCGTCCTCGGTATCGAAGGGAGTCAGATAGGCGACCGGCCCAAAGATTTCCTCGCGCGCGGCGACGTTATCGAACGTGCCCTCCATGAGGGCCGGCTTGACGTAGAAGCCGTTGCAGCCGGGTACGGTCGCTTCGCCCCCTTCGAGCAACATGCGCGCCCCGTCGGCACGGCCTCGTTCGAGGTAGCCCAGCACGCGCTGCTTCTGCTTTGCACTGACGACGGGGCCCATTTGGGTTGTCTCGCCCATCGGATGGCCGATCTGGACCTGCCGCAGCCGATCGACGCATGCCGATACAAAGCGGTCGTAAATTGGCTTTTGCACGATCCACCGCGTGGCGTCGCAGCAGACTTGGCCGCTGTGGAAAGTGATCGCCCCGGCCAACTTTGCGGCCGTGTCCTCGACGTTGCTATCGGCAAAGACCACGGCGGCACCTTTGCCGCCAAGTTCCAGCTTAACCGGCACGAGGTTCTTACCGCACACTTCGGCGATCGTGCGACCGACCTCGGGCGAGCCGGTAAACGACATCCGCTTCAAGCCGGGATTGGCGGCCAGCGCGGCCCCCGTGACGTGGCCATAGCCGGTTACGACGTTAATTACGCCGTCCGGGAAGCCGACTTCGCGAGCCAGCCGGGCAAGATAAATAGCCGAAAGCGAAGTGTCTTCCGCCGGCTTGATGACGATTGTATTGCCGGCCGCCAGTGCGGGGGCAATGTTCCAGCCGATGAGCAGAAGCGGGAAATTCCAGGGGACGATAAAACCGCACGGCCCCCAGGGATGCCGCATGGTCCACGCTTCATGGCCCTTGACCGCCAAGGCATTCCGCCGCTGGATGTGGATCGACATATCGATGTAATAGCGCATCGTATCGACGAAGTTCTGCACGTCGCCCTCAGCTTGGGGCAAAACCTTGCCGGCGTCGAGCGATTCGATCTGACCGATGATCTTTTTCCGCTGCTCGACGGCATCGGCCAGCCGGTGCAAAAGCACGCTGCGGTCCACCGGCGACATCCGTGCCCAGGACGATTTTGAAAAGGCATCGGCAGCAGCGCGGACGGCCACCGCAACGTCCGCCGCCGGCATGGCAGGAAACTCGGCCAGCGGCCGTTGCGATCCAGGGTCCAAAGTTACGATCCGCTCGCCGTTGGAAGCGGAAACATCTTTGCCGCCAACCACCGTCGTCAGCGGGCTGGCGGAGAGGAACTCGGCAACTTCGGGCAGACTATTCGGGGGGAGCGTGAGGGGCATAATCGGATTTCCTGCGAGTTGGGATAGGGACGGACGAGTGAACGTATTTTAGCCGATTTCGATTTCGTAGGGAACGCCCTGGGTACCTTGCGTAACTTTGACCGTTCGGTGGATTGCAACTTTCCGTTCGTTCCAAGGCATCTCACCAGAAGGCGGCCCTTCCAATTTCGGTCGGTGATACTGCCGGCGATCTTACCCACATTGCCGTTAATTCCCGCATAATCAGAAAATCCTGCAAGTTCCGCAGACTTTAACACGATACTAGGTCTATCACTGTTTACTGACTTGGTGAGGAATCCAGCGATGGGCAAAAGAACTGCATACATGTCGGCCGGACTATTGGCAGCCGTGCTCGCGTCGTCGAGCGGTTGCGGCAACGTTATCTTGGGCCCAAATTTGGGGCTGCTTGGCTATCCGATACCGCTATCGCCCTACTTTCAAAAGAAGGAAGAGGACGCCTTCTGGAACCACAAGCGTTACGATCGCACGCCGGTCCTCGGCCCCTTCCAGGCAGGTGCCCCGGAAATTGCGCTCGACGCCCCTTCCGAAGACGAAGTCATGCGAAGACTGGAAAAGGCCCGCCCGGTTCAAGGCGGCTTACCGCTCTTGCATGAAGTGCAGCGCAACCACGTCCGGATTGTGACCGAGCCAATACAGGATAGCGTCGATCCGCCGCGCGTGATGCCGCTCGTTGGCCCCGTGCAGACACACCACGTCCACTTCAAGTGTACGGTTTACTACACCGAAGTCACGCACGTTGGCTGGCCGGTTCCATACACCACCGTCGATGAGGATTGCCAAGAAGTTCTATACATCGATCACGATCACTTACACATGGTCGGCAATGTCGATCCGGGTCCCGGCACCGGGTATCCGAATCCGCCGCCGATGCGGTAGTATCCGAAACGCGAACAGGGTGGGGAGGCAACCCCAGATGTCGCCGAGTAACTTCGCGATTTCTGGGGTTTGCCATTTTGATGGAGCGCGGCTTTTCATTCACCGTGGGAGGGTTGGGAATACGAAGAAGATATGGGGAAATCGTGGTGCGCCGATCGTAGCGCGCCAGACCACCCCAAGCCTTCTCTGTAAAACTCGGCAATCCAGATGAACATTGCGGGCATGGAACAACTTCGATCCGCTAAACGCATTTTGCCCATGCTCGGCGTGGGAACGGGACTCCCCCGACGTTCCGCGTCGATGACCGCGACGCAGCGCGTTGGAAGATGTGCGTTCCCACGCAGAGCGTGGGAACGAGTGGCGATTCTCATCGCACTTCTGGCAATTCCAACAACTACCCTCCGCGCGAGCGACCTTCCGGTATCCGATGCCCCAGTGCCTGCCGCGTCGAGTGAACTTGCCGCCGAGCACCCGCAGCCGCCCCACGAGCCGATTTCCACGCGAAATCTATTTAAGGTGCTGATCGACGGCGGCCCTTTGATGATTGCCCTGGCCGCCTGTTCGTTCCTGGTCATCACGTTCGTATTTGAACGTGCGATCAGCCTTCGTCGCAGTCGGGTCATCCCCAAGCCTTTCGTAACTCGATTCTTGGAGCAAGTTCGCAGTGGTGAGATCGACCGCCAGCAAGCGTTGGAACTCTGCGAGCAAAACGGCAGCCCGATTGCTCAGGTTTTTGCCGGTGCGGTTCGCAAGTGGGGCCGACCGAGCGTGGAAGTTGAACAAGCCGCCATCGACAGCGGCGAACGTGCCGCCAACCAACTACGACGTTATCTACGACTGTTCTACGCCATCGCGAATGTTGGTCCGCTGTTGGGATTGATGGGCACCGTTCTGGGCATGATTGAAACCTTTAATGCCATCGCCAGCCAGAACGCCATTGGCAAAGCGGAAATGCTCTCCGGCGGCATAGCCAAAGCCTTATTGAACACGGCTGGTGGACTGGCCGTTGCCATCCCCGCATCGGTTTTTTATGTCTTCTTCCTCAGCCGCATCGACCGGCTGGTGATGGACATTGACGCTCTATCGCAAGACGTGGTCAATTCGATCTCGGCGGAGGAGCTTGCGAACCGGCCAATTCGCGCAAACCGAACGAAGCCCGCACGGCCGCGTGAAGCGGCGTGAGTGCGATTGCCGTAGGACGAAAGTATAAGTACCCATGCCGTTAAAACTTCAACACGACGATCAGCCCACCTTGAACCTGACGGCGATGCTCGACGTCATGTTTTTGCTGCTTATCTTCTTCGTGCTGAACACCAAGTTCCTCGACGATGAACGACAGATCGATCTGCAAGTCCCACAGATTGCCGATCAGGGCAAATTGGCCGGTGCCATGCAGCCCAAAACCGTCAACGTCTATCGCGATGGCTCGATCACGCTCGATCAGGCCACGGTGACGCTGCCGGAATTGACAACTCGCTTGGCCGAGGCACGAGGAAAATCGAAAAATGTCGGCGTCCTCATTCGCGGCGATGGCCAAGGCGAATTCCAACAAGTAGCAGCCGTGTTGAACGCATGCAAGCAAGCTGGGATCGGCGAATTGGCCGTTTCCGTGCGGCTGACTTCCACTCGGAGGTGAGATATGCTCGCACGCCTCTGGACCTATCTGAGCAGCATGGAATGGGTGATGGTGCTGCTTGCCGTCGGCATGGTCGCCTTTGCGATCACGTTGGTCGTGCTAATCTATACCCGCTGGGGACACAACAGCCCGTTGCAGAAGTGCATATCGCTCTCGCTGCTTGCCCACGTGCTCTTGGTGGGCTATGCCGCGACGGTGCGGATGGTCGGATTCGATCCGCCCCAGCGCGAGCAATATGTGCGCATCGCGCTCGTGGATGGACCCGTCGGCGCGGCGCATGGGGCCCCGGATGGAACCGACCCGTTGGCCGGTCCGGTCGATGTGCCGCATCCGCTACTCACTGCGCCGAAGGCCATTAAGGAGCCGCTGACGGCGGAGACACCCAAAGCTGTTGTGCCGCTGACGAAACCGCAAGCGGCGAAGATTGACGGCAAGCCGCAGCGTGAAAAGCCAGCAGCAACGGAAATGCCCAAGCCGGCAGTCGCGCCGTCGAAAGATCAACAACCGGCTGCCGACGTTTTGATTTCGCCTTGGACCGTTTCCGCAACGGCGGAAAAGTATCTCAAAGACTTCAGTGCGATGCAATCGACGAACGTGGAGAAGGTGACCACCGAAGTTGCCGCCGCGTCGTCGATACCCGCTGCCCCTTTGATCCCGAGTACGCCGAGTCCACCTACCGAAAACAATGTAGCGCAAACTGAAATAACGGCCGATGCCGCCGTGCCGAACGTCTACAAGCTGCGACTTGCCGCCGATCGCTTGGGCGTAGCGAAAGCCGGCGGAGGAAGCGCGGAAACGGAGGCCGCCGTGCAGGCCGCTTTGAAGTGGCTGGCCGCGAATCAAAGTGCCGACGGTCACTGGGACGCACGCCTTTACGAAGCGGGCCGCGAGACGCAGCCCGACGGTCGTAGCCGCCCCAACGCCGGTGCCGATGCCGATACCGGCATGACCGGCCTTGCTTTACTCGCCTTCCAGGCCGGCGGCAATACGCACGTTCGCGGTTCCTATCGCGAAAATGTCCGCAAAGGCTTGAACTACCTCATTCAGTCCCAGGACCGCGAAGGCTCGCTCGCCGGCTCCGCCGATCGCTACGCGGCCATGTATTGCCATGCGATTTCCACCTTCGCGCTCAGCGAAGCCTACGGCATGACCCACGAGCGAACGCTCGAACAACCGGTTCGCCGCGCGATCGGCTACACGGTCGCTTGCCAAGACCCCTACGGCGGCGGATGGCGATACCGTCCCCACGACTCGGGCGATACCAGTCAACTCGGCTGGCAGTTCATGGCCTTGAAAAGCGCGGCCTTGGCCGGAATTCCAATCCCCGACGAAACTCGGCAGGGTATCGTTCGCTACTTGCAGTCGGTTTCCACCGGCACCAGCGGCGGGCTAGCCTCCTATCGGCCGGGCGAAGCCCCTAGTCGCACCATGACCGCCGAAGCGATGCTCTGCTGGCAGTTCCTCGGCATCGCGCGCGAACATCCGGCCAACGGCGAAGCGGCCAACTACCTGCTCAGTTCGCCGCCCGGCGTGGGCCAAACGAATTTCTATTATTGGTATTACGGCACGCTCGTGACGTTCCAAATGCAGGGTGAGGCTTGGCAGAAATGGAACGCGGCTTTAGCAACGCAACTGGTCGGCACGCAGCAAAAGGACGGCGAGCAGGCCGGATCGTGGGATCCCGACCCCGTCTGGGGCGGCTACGGCGGTCGCATCTACAGCACGTCGCTAGGTGCCTTGTGCTTGGAGGTCTATTACCGCTTTCTGCCCGTTTATGGTAAGGCGAACTGAGCGGCGCATTCAGTAGGCATCGTTGTCGTGGTGCCCGCCTTTCCCGCCCCGCTCATCGCTGTTTCAAGGTCGCAGTTCCAGCCGTGGCTCTCAGCGATTGTTTCTTCAAAACTCCAAGCGAACGACGGTCATCCTTTCGTCGAACATGGACGGGGCATGCCGGGCCATGACCTTTTCATCGTCGGAACGGCCAACCGTATGGTTGTCGCGGATCTCGGCACCGCGAGATAGCATGTAGTCGGCGATGGCGTAGGCGAAGTCGAAGACTTCGGTCGGCAGGCGGTGACTGTGCGGTATTTCGATCTCCATCCGCCCCAGCGATTTCATGCCGGTCGTAAAGAGGCGGACGGTGCCCTCTTCCATCTGCTCGATGCGGAAATCGATCCATAGGTGCAGCGGCAGATTGTCCCTCGATGCCTTTTGCGCTTCTTCCACGAAGACTCGCGGATCGTGTACGAGGCCGCCGCCGCCCCAGAAAACGCCGGCCGATTCGACGTGCGCCGCGACGGCCGCTACCAGATGCGTCAGATTCACCGCACGCTGGAGCACATCGCTCTTGCCGTCGCTGGAAATTGCAACGATCAAATGGCTCGTGTGGCCCCGTAGCTTCGCGCTTGCCTCGGGCCACCACCGGGCCGTTTCACAGGGCCCCTCGATTTGCGGCCAGGGAATGGGCGACGGTAACAAACCTATGGCCGCCGCGTCGCCGTCGAGCGTGAATTTCAGCATTTCATCGTTGGCTACGACCGATTTGGAATCGATCCTCTTGCCGGTCAGCGAGGTGAGCGCGTCGAACAACTCGCGTTGCCGCAGCGTCGCCGGCGCATCGAGCGGGACCATTGCTAGCAAAATCGATGATTTTCCGCCCGTTGTTGTCGCCATGATGCCCCAGTTCAAAAATCGTTGCGCGGATCGCATTTTATCGCAACAATGGACCGCTCCTGCCTACTTTGAAGCCTCATAGATCAGGTATCGCTTGCCGTCCGTCGTAAACGAACCCGTTTGCCGAAAGCCTTCATCGGCCAGGACGTTTGGCGGAAAAAGTACGGTAAAACCGGGGATCGCAGCCCGGGCGGCCGTCCGGCAAATCTTGGCGGGTAGGTTCTGCAAGAAGTAGGTCGTGGTTACGGTCGCTTGGTGGCTTTGCACGTCTAGCGCGTTGCGATAGCGGTCGCCGCCGAATTGGACGAAGTTCGACGCCATGAACGAAGGCCGGCCCGCAGCCAACGGCGATTTGAAAATAGCCCCCAAAACCAGAATGGAAAGAGCCATCAGGATCAGGCAGTCGCGCCAGCGCCGCCGCGACCGAGCAAACACAAGAGCCACGAACAGCAATACGATAACCGCCCCGGATTCCCGGCATAAGAACGGTGGAACGAGACACAGTGGACCGAGCCAAGGCTTTCCAAGCATCGCGCAAGTAAACGAAAATGCACAGGCTAAGAGCCGTTGCGGCGACGAACGTCGATTCGCTCATCGCAGTCAAGGCAAAAAGTCGGTGGAACGGATTCGCCCAAAAGATGAGAACCGCAAGCCATGCGATGCGATGGTTCCAGAGGCGAATGCCGGTCAAGTAAATTAGCAGCGGTGCTATAGCAAATGAAACGAGGTTCGGCAGAATCGATTGCCACACACCGTAGCCAAAGAACGCATAGAACGCAGCCAGAATCGCAAAATGCCCCGGCACGTACATCGCATTTCGGGTGTACGGCTGGGCAACCAAGGAAGGGGCAATGAAGTAGCGTTCCCAGTTGCCCGTTCGCAGCAGGTTGCGAGCACCTGTGACGTAGTCGAACTGGTCGTTGATGATCGAGTGTAAGTGAATGTGCGAGAAGTCGAGTCCGCGGGCCGCCCACGCCGTCAATCCGATTCCAATCAACGGGATGAGCACCAAGTTGCGAACGACTACCGGTGCCGTCGGCTTCGGCGTTGCTGCGCCTTGGTCGGCGGAATCGGCTTCGCTAGGCATTGCTATTCTTCCTCGCGGTTCTGCTCCTGCAATTCTGCGCACTGCACGCAGACGCTCGTATAGGGAATCGCCTCCAGCCGAGTCTCGGGAATTTTCTTACCGCAATCTTCGCACTTGCCATAGCTGCCATCGCGCATCCGCTCCAAAGCGAAATCGATGCGGTTGAGAACCTCTTTTTCACTGCCGACAAGGGTTAGTGTAAGTTCTTGCTCAAAGTTGTCGCTGCCAAGATCGGCCATGTGGATTGGAAGACTACTCGACTCCGAGCGGCCTTGGTTCAAAGCGGCGTCGGCCATGTTTTGCATCTCGCCGCTGAGCCGTGCTCGCAGATCAAACAGCCGCTTGCGATGGATTTCAAAGGGGTCGTTCTTTTCGGCAGTGTGCTTCGCCAATGTGGGCATTCCTTTACTGTCAATAGGGGGGCGTCTCCCTGGTAGTGCTTGCGGTAGCTCGCTCACATTGCAGGAGACAAGACTATCTTATATACACGCAATTCACCCTGGCGCAAATCCCCCTCCCTTGTTTTTGCAATTCGCAATTCCGGAGGGGAAGGCCAACGAATCAGAATGAGGAACGGCAAATTTTGTAGCTGTTTAGCGGAATGAAGCAGCAAGTGAATTTGATTGCTAAGAACGGCCCTCCGCCGCGTTTATCGCGGTGGAGCGCAAAACTTGATTCCGAAGACGGCCCTTTGTGGGAAAACGTGACGCCTCCTCGCTTGGCGAGTTAGTGAATCAGGTTGTGCGGCTTCCCTAGTCCGGGGAAAAGCCTGGAGGGGCTGAAAGGTAGGGTATATCGCAATCGCCGTGCAGCTTTACGGCTCCACCGACACGAGGCTGGCGGGGGCGGACGCACCTAATTTCTCCTTCATACCCTTTGTGGTAGACTGGCTTGTAGTCGGTTCCACGATTTAATCCATCCCTTTTTCTGCAACCACCATGCCGATCGGAATTCGCC
>JANXOJ010000297.1 GCA_025353625.1 Planctomycetota bacterium
GTCGGCGACATGGCGGCGGCGGTCGACGCTTTTCGCACGCAGGCAGCGGCCGCGTTGGAGGACCTCGATATGGAACTCCGCCGAGCCTTGGATTGGATCCACCACGACCGCCACGATCATTGGGATCACGAAGTTCGCCGCGGTTGGGAGCGCGTCACGCAGACCCGCACGGAACTTCATCAGGCAAAAGTATCCCGAAAAATCGGCAACCACGATCCGGCCTGCGTCGATGAGAAGAAGGCCCTCGCCCGATCCAAGCAGCGGCTCGATATTGCCTTGGAGAAGGTCGAGGCAGTGCGACATTGGATGCGCAACATCGATCAAGCCGTCCACGAATACCGCGGCTCTAGGACGGCGTTGGCCGCATGGCTCGACTCCGAGGCTCCCAAGGCAATGTCTACCTTGATGCGCATGATCGAGAACCTTGAATCGTATCTGGCCGTGCAAGTTCGCGGCAGCGACGCGGCCGGGCTACCGTCAACCGCGACGAGCAGTGCCACGCCGCAAACGTCCGCCGCGATGAGCGAATCGAGCTGCACGAGCTCGCAAGGAGAACCCGCGCCATGAGATTATGGGATCTAACCGCCGGGCTCGCCAAGTTGGAATTGGCAATCAAGACACTCGAAACCAAGGCCCTCGACATTAACGATTCGTGGGACGACGAGAGCTACCACCGCTTTTGTGAAACGTATATCGAGCCGTTGAAGCCGCGCATGAAGACCATGGCCGATGCCATTCACCGCCTGACCGACGTGCTTGCGAATGCCGAGCAGCAATGTCGCGACGACTACCGATGAGGCCGCACGATGACTGAGCCTTTTTCGCCCGATGGCCCCAAGCAGATTCTCGGCGAGTTCTGCCGCCTGGCCGCCGAACGCCTGCCTGCCGAAGCGGCCATCGCCGCAGGGCTGCAATCGCGGAACGACTCCGCCGATCGAGCATGGCAAGATGGACGGCACGAGCTAACGGAACGCTATCAACGCGAGAAGGCCGCCGCCGAGGCCGAGTATGTGCGCATACGCCAAGAAGCCCAATCCCGTTACGAAGCCGAATGTGCCGTAGTGCAAAAGGAATACGACAAAGCGCGCCAGGAAGTTGCCGGTCGCTTTGACGCGGCAAAGTCCGAGGCCGAACAAGACATGCAAAACGCGCAGTGGGAGGCGACGACCATCGCCGAAGCCGCACGCGGCGGATCGAATATCGAGTTGGATGAAGTCCAAGCCCAGTTGGACTCCCGTTGGAAGGAGTTGCAAACCATACATCGCGAAGCGGCCGCCCTGCTAAACCGTTGGGGCCAATGGCGCGATTTTGCCGAGCCGCAGCCCGTTGCCTTGCTTCTGGAACGGCACCCCATGCGCCGCTTCTGCCATGCCCTGGACCTCGCCCGTCCGCAGTATCGTGCATTAACGTCGCTGGTCATTCCGCGCTTCTTCCAAGGGCTGCGGCCGATGGGGATCGTCCTCTTGATGTGGGCCGCCAGCATGATTCCGGCGGGCATCATCTTTGGCTGGAGCAACTTTCTGCCTTGGGTGGCGGTCAGCGCGGTGGCGACGCTCGTGCTGTGCCTGATCGTTGGCATCCCGCTCAATGCGCTCGCACGGCGGCGATGTGCCGAAAGCTACTTGTCCCTGCGGCGAACGCTCGTCGAAGCCGGGCTGGATCGCAGTTCAACTCTCGATATGGCCAAAGCCGATTGTCTGCGGCTCTATGAAGCGATCGATTCGCGCCACCGAACCGAAATCAATCGCGCCAACGAGCGGATGTTCGTGGCGATGGGCGGGCGGCTGGGGCAGCGCGAACGCGAACTGGCCGAAATCGATGCCAACTACCCACCGCGATTGGCCGCGATGGCCGCCGCTCGCGACGAGGCATGTCGCCAAGCCGAGGCGAGATTCCCGCCGCTGCTTCGCGAAATGGAAGCCCGCAATACGACCGAGTTGGCAACGCTTCGCGAGACCCATCAAGGGACGCTCGCGGGAAGCAAGGCCCAACACGAAAGCGAGTGGTCGGAAATGTCGCAACGGTGGCATGCCGGCGTCGCGCGCTTTCTGGAGGCCGTCGAGCGCATCCAAACGAGTTGCCGACAATTGTTTCCCGATTGGAAGTCGGACGATGCTCCAAAATGGACGCCTCCGCGCGAGGCGCCGGAGGCCATTCGCTTCGGACAAATCACCGTCCCCTTTTCAAAGATACCCGGCGGCTTCCCGGACGATCCACGATTGAAGCCGCCGGTCAGCGAAGTCGAGTTGCCCTTGCTCCTGCCGCTGCCGCGACGTTCCATGTTCGTACTCAGGTCCGCCGATGCGGGCCGGGGCAAGGCGGTGGAAGCCCTGCAAGCGGCCATGCTCCGCCTCTTGACATCCATGCCGCCGGCCAAAATCCGCTTCACCATCCTCGACCCCATTGGCCTGGGCGAGAATTTTTCGGCCTTCATGCACTTGGCCGATTACGAAGAGTTGCTCGTATCGAGCCGGATATGGACCGATGCCGATCACGTCGAGCAACGCTTGGCCGATTTGACGCAACACATGGAGAACGTCATCCAGGTCTATCTGCGGAACGAATTTCCATCGATCTTGGAATATAACGCCTTCGCCGGCGAGATGGCCGAGCCTTATCGCGTGCTGGTTATCGCCAACTTTCCCGCCAACTTTTCGGAGACCTCGATCCAACGACTCAAGAGCATCGCAGCCAGCGGGGCACGCTGCGGTGTCTTCGTGCTGATGAGCATCGACGCGACCGTCCCCGCGCCGAACAACATCAAGATCACCGATATCGACAGCGACGCCTTCATGCTCCGCTGGGACAAAGGCCAATTTGTTTGGAAGCATCCCGAGTTCGGCCCTGCCGCCGTCGCCATCGATCCGCCTCCGCCACCGGAGCGGTTTACCGAGATCGTTCGTGCCGTGGGCCGTGAGGTGCGCGATGCGGGGCGCGTGCAAGTTCCCTTCTCTTGCGTCATACCACCTGCGGAAGAATGGTGGAGTAAGGATAGCCGCAGCGGGCTCGATGTGCCCCTGGGCCGTGCCGGTGCGATGAAGCTGCAAGACCTCGATCTCGGTCGCGGCACTTCGCAGCACGTACTGATCTCCGGCAAAACGGGCTCCGGCAAGTCTACTTTACTGCATGTGCTGATTACGAATATGGCCTTGCGCTATAGCCCCGATGAAGTCGAGCTATATCTGGTGGACTTCAAGAAGGGCGTGGAATTCAAAGCCTATGCACGGCACATGCTGCCGCACGCCCGCGTGATTGCCATCGAGAGCGAGAGGGAATTCGGCCTCAGCGCGTTGCAACGGCTCGATGCCGAGTTGCGCAGCCGCGGCGATTTGTTCCGTCGGCTCGGCGTGCAAGACCTCAAGGGATATCGCAATGCCCAGCCCGATGCCAAGATGGCCCGGATATTGCTTTTGATCGATGAGTTCCAGGAATTGTTCGTCGAGGACGATCGGATCGCGCAGGAATCGGCGTTGCTTTTGGATCGCCTCGTGCGGCAAGGCCGCGCCTTTGGCATTCACATTCTGCTAGGTTCGCAGACGCTTGGCGGTGCCTACTCGCTTGCGCGCAGTACGATTGGCCAGATGGCCGTGCGCATCGCCCTGCAATGTAGCGAGTCCGATGCACACCTGATTCTAAGCGAAGACAACACGGCCGCTCGCTTGCTTACGCGGCCCGGCGAGGCGATCTATAACGACGCCAACGGGCTCTTCGAGGGGAACCATCCGTTCCAAATCGTCTGGCTCTCGGACGACGAACGGGACGAGTACCTCGAAAAGATCACCGACCTTGCCCGCACGCACGACCACGGTCGCCCGCCGCCGATTGTCTTTGAAGGCAACGTGCCGGCCGATCCCAATGAGAATGTCGCGTTGAACGCGGCCCTTGCCGAAAAGGCTTGGCCGGAGACCTGCCTTGCCCCGCAGTTCTGGCTCGGTGCGGCCGTGGCGATCAAAGACCCAAGCTGTGCCGTCTTCGCGCGACAAGCCGGCAGCAATCTGCTCTTGGCCGGGCATCGCGAGGAATCGAGCCTCGCCGTCATGGCCACCGGTTTGATCGGCCTGGCTGCTCAACATGCCCCAAAGATGCCGCACGAGGAGAAAGGCGGCACGCGATTCTTCGTCCTCGACGGCACGCGGCCCGAGGCCCCCGAGGCGGGCTCGTGGCAGCGATTCCTCAAAGCCGTTCCGCATGAGGTCGCGTTCGGCGGCATGAAGGAATCGGCGGCGATGCTTACGCAACTTTCCGAAGAGCTTGCCCACCGCCAAAAAGACGGCCAGGACGGCTTGCCGCCGGTCTATTTGTTCATTTACAACCTGGGCCGCTTCCGCGATTTCCGCAAGGACGACGACTATGGATATGGCGGCGACGATAAACCGGCCACGCCCGGCAAGATGTTCGCCAGCATCCTCCGCGACGGCCCGCCGTGCGGCATCCACACCATCGCTTGGTGCGATTCCTATGCCACGGTCAGCCGCCTCCTCGATCGCCAGAGCCTCCGCGACTTCGACATGCGCGTACTCTTCCAGATGAACGCCACCGATTCGAGCAGCCTCATGGACTCCCCTGAAGCGACCCGCCTCGGCGTACATCGTGCCATCTACTACGACGGCGGCCACGGGCAAATGGAAAAGTTTAGGCCGTATGGCGTGCCGACGGCGGCGTGGTTGGAACGGGTGCGTGGGCAACTGTTGCGATGATTGAAACGTAGTCTCAACGGAAAATGCCTGCTGGTCGCGGACGACGCGATCCGCTTGGGCTGCGAGGTCTTTGCCGGTAATCGCCGCGAGGGCACTGCGGTAGAAAAGATCGTCGCCGCCCCAAGGCAAGGCGGCGGTGGGGCTATTGTTTCGGCCCATCGGCCTTGATTTCGATGCCGCCGTGCAGGTTTTCACCGTCGCGGAGGCGGCGACGGTGGCCGTCGAATTCGATGACCGTGCCGCCATCGGGATCGATCGTTTCCACCTTGCCTTGCACCTTGCCGATAGCAAAGACCTCGCCGGTGCCCAGTTTCCAAAGTTTGCCGACAATCCGATCTTGCAGCCACACTTGAAAGGCACCATCCACCTCCGTAATGCCGGTCACGAAGGCGTAGTCGGCCGGATCGATGGTGGGAGGATCGCGACGACGCGGAGCAGGGGCGGCAACTTGCGGCGGTGCCGGCGGCGCGGGGGGCTTGGGCTTCACATAGGCAGTAAAAAAGTTCCGCGCGACGATCGGCTCGTGATACTCCGACCGCTTCGCCAGCAACAGACCGTGGCCCGTTTCCTTGGGCAGTTGGCCCTTCGTTTCGGCGGTGGGCAACGATAGTGCCTCGATCGTCATATTGATATCCAAATCGTGCTCGCTTTGCACCGGCTTAACGTCCAGTTTGCGGATTTGATGGAGGTATCCGACGGAGTAGAACTCGTGCATGAAGTCGATTAGGTCGCCCAAACTGCCGCGTGCGCGAAGGGTACATGAAATCTTCGAGAACTGGTCGCGACGTGCGCCGGCATCGTTGACGACAATGGTCGCCGCATGCAGGTTGACCTTGTTGGCCAGCGTGCGAACCCAGTCCTGATAGAGCGAACGCGCGATCACGGGATCGGCAGGGAGCGAACGCTTCTGCCAGTCGGCCATCCGCTTGGCATCGCGGGCAGCGGCCTGTAGCATCTTCTGCTTGCCGTCAATCTCGGTGGTCAGTTTCGTTCGATCGGTAGCCAGCTGCTCATCGGATCGACTGTCGCCAGCAATCAGGAGGAAATAGAGAGCGACTAGGCCAAGAAGCCCCAATGCGGCGATCCCCAGAATTTTTTCGCGACGTTGGATTTTCATGGCTTGTCGCCCTTCTCATTCTTATCTGGCAGTACGGCCGCTTCAAAGGAAAGCGAATAGGAGGGCTTGGCACTGTCCTCGCGGCTGCTTTTGGCGTTGAGCTTGGCCCCATGCGTGCGGACGCCTTCTTCAAGCTTTGCGATGCCTTCCGAGCGTCGGACCCAGCCTTTAAGTTCGATCTGCCCGCCTTGTTGGTTGATGCCGACCGTCAACTGGCCGAGCATGGCCTCTTCCGCCGTTGGAAAGCTTTGATTGAGTTTGTAAATTCGGTCGAGCCAAATCACTTCCTCGTCGGCCCACTTGGCGATATCGGCCGTGCTGGCACGAACCTTCTTGGCCTTAACGATCGAGTCGTCCAAGCCCTTCGATTGCCGCACCAATTCGTCGACCGAACTAGCCAAGAGATAATGGTCGATGCGAGAATAGATCAACCAGCCCAATAGCAACATCGCCGCGACGGCCCCAACGATCATCCACTTCTTGCGGGGATTGGCCGCTTCCGGGCGGCGGCGCGGATGGAGGAAATCGACCGCGTGGCTGGCTTGCTTCAGCTCCGTAATCAACATGCCGACCAGCGGAGCGAAGCGGCCCGGATGCTCCAGCGGAGCATCGCTCAACGCACGGCCCAGCGATAGCCCCTGAAACGGATCGAACAGTCCAACGCTGATGCCCAGTTCGGCTTCAATCTTGCGGGCCAGATCGAGGTGGGCCTGGCTCTTGCCGCACAGCAAAATGGATTGAATCTTTCGCCCGCCAATCTGGTTCGAGGCGGCGGCCATCGTCAAGCGAATTTCGGACAAGAGGGCCTGGAAGGGCGGCGGGTCGCCGTTGACGCGGGTGGTTCGCATGAAGACGGCGACGCCATCGAGAACGGCCGTGAGATCGGCCTCCATGCCCAAAGGATCGATGAACAGAACGACTTGCCCGCGCGGAACCGATTTCTCGCCGACGAGCAGCGATGCAGCTTCGCATGGGCGAAGCAAGAGCCGCCGCATCTTTAGGCCGGCGTGCCCGCAGACGGCTTCGATTTGTTTGAGAATTGCCGGCGCGATGGCCGTGGCCAAGACGGTTCGCGGGGTCGTGGCGGAGCCTTCGATCGGCACGAAGTCGAGCAGCCATTTGTCGTCGAGCTCGTTGAACTCGCGCGTCGCCTGAAAGCGGACCATGTCCGGCAAGTCGGCGTCGGGGGCGGGCGGAAGCTGCAACTGCCGCAACTCGATGCTGCTGCGGCCAACGGCAACGATCGTCTCAGGTCGTCCGATTCCGCGTGCATCCAACTCGGCGGCGATCCGCTGGCCGAAATGCTGGGCCGCATCGGCAGTCGTGGCATCGACATCGCACGGGATGGAAAAGGCGTGCTCGATCTCGACCTGACGGCCTCGCCCGGAAGCGACCGTCATGCGGATTTCACGCGGATCCCATTCGAGAGCTAGGAGTTGCGACATTGTGAATTTCTTGGTTGGTTCGACGAAGTGGAAACGTGCCACGCAGGCGTTACACTCTTTTACGACCGCACGCCGTCGCCGTCGCCGCTGCGCGGCTAGTCAACGATGCTTTAATGCGATTCCGCCGCCGCAGCCGCCTCGGCGGGAAAGCCACCGGTTACGTGGCTGACATCTTTCCAGAATAATATGCGGGCAGGGACTTTTGAAGCATCAATTACAACTTCTATGCGTGCAACGGGATTGCCTTTGTCGAACGATCCGATTATTTGGGCGCGGTATACGCTGCCGCCCACGGTAATATACGGCAACATGGCCTTCATTTCGGGCAGCGGCACATACCCCTCGATCAGCGGCCACGCCGGACAGGTGCGGTCGTTCTGGCCGTTGGGTGAGGCAGAATCGGGCGTGCGGTTGGCGATGATCTGGTCGGCTAGATCGGTCGTCATGCCGGGGATGCACATCAAAACGGGCCGTGGGGCTTGGTTGATATTGATCCGACCGGCGACCGATTTGGCGGAAGTAGTGCAATTGTCGAAGAGCTTGGGCAAGTAGGTACTCATCGATGAGCTATCGGACGAGAAGGGGTTTTTGAGGGGCGTTGCTTTCGCCCCAACTACACTACCCGTGCCGCCCGACGGATCCAAAGCGCGGACGGGTGCCCCGATCAGGTCGAGCATGCTGCCGATCGTGTTGCGTGCTTTGGCCGTGTCGAGCTTGGAGGTGTCGAGGTGTCCGCCGTCCAACGTTCCGCCGCCCATCCGATAGGCAACGATGAAGTCGGCCGACTCCTCATCGAGCGCGGTTTTCAGTGAGTCGTGAAGCGTCTTGAGATCCTTGTCGTTGATGTTGATCTTGGGAGTGCCATCGGCCTTGAGGTTCGATTCCGCGCTCCAAAGCGTCAGATACTGCGCCCAACCGTGGTCCATCGAGCCATCGGAATTATCGAAGGTGGACGCCGCCGAGGCATCGCCGCTGGAAAGGCCCATCCGCGCGGCATCGAGTCCAAAAAGCAATTCGGGCGTCACCCCCTTGACGAGCAGCAGCTCGTCGATGGTAACGGGAGGACGATTTCGCGGGGCATAGCCGGGCGAAAGGCCGCTGTAGTATTCGGTTTCGGCACCTTGCTCGCGTTGCG
>JANXOJ010000313.1 GCA_025353625.1 Planctomycetota bacterium
AGTGTTTTGTGGTGCAGGCGTCTCGCCTGCCCGGATAGATGTAACGGAAGTCGGCGTCACCTGGCCCTTGTCGGCGGCGCGACCTCGTCGATGCCCAGCGGGCAATGCCAAGTCAATTCACCGAGCAGGCCCGCCCTCTGAGCCACAAAGCCCAACGCCGGGGCAAACGCCAGCACGTCGCCGACGCCCGCCTTGCCTTGGCCGATGTGGATGCCCGCTTCGATCATGCCGGCCCCTTGGGCGACCGTTTCGGCAATGGTATAAACCTTGGCCAACTTCGCCAAAGTCCCCCCGCAAGCCACTACCGCGCCACCTCTCGACTCCACCGTTTTCGTCCCGCAATCAATCGAGCCGGCACCGGACGGCTCGCGCCGTACCGCTTCAAAGACATCGGACGGCAACGGCAATGGGAGCGGTAGGGCGCGAGCCCTCCGGTAATGCGGTCATTCGTGACTGCGGGATAGCCGAGTGGAACGACGTAGGCGTTGTTGACGAAGGTCAGCGCAGAATCGGCGAAGCTCACCGCTGCCAAGTAAGCATCCGCAATTGCCGTAGCAACGAGGGCGTCGTGGAAGAAGGGGTCGAAGTCGAGCGGATCGTAATGTCCAGATAGTTGTAGTGCGGGCGTCTCGTCTGCCCGGATCCAATAGACAAATAGACCTGTTCCGCTTTCTTTTCTGGGCGGTAGTCGCCGGTGGCGTATTAGCCGCCCTACAGCGTATCCTGCTGATCCTTGGGCATGTCCCAGTGGTAGTTGTAGGTGCCCTTCCTTCCAGTTTTCCTTAATTCTGCGGACGACCGCTGCTCAAGATTGTCCCGCTCTGCGGGTCATAACATAGAAGGCCGCACTCCTCGGCCAAGGCCACGATCACCGGTACGATTTCCTCTAGGTCGCTCCAGCGGATATTCATGATGCACATGTTCTCAGAGCAATTGAACTCGCAAGTCCAGGGGCATTCATCCAGTTCGTCTTCCGGCGCGTCGTCGATCTGCGGATGGTGCTCGGTCAATGAGCGTATGAACTCGACAACCCTCTCGTTGGTCGGAGTTGCCACGAGGTCAACCGCGATTTCGTATTTCGCCTGTGCCTTCGCCGCGCTGATAACTTCCGCTTCGTGCCACACTGCCAAGTCGAAACTCATTGCTGGCTCCCTGACGCCTTGCTCAGTTCTACGAGCATTTCTAGCTGCTCCTTTCGCAGTTTATTCAAATTCGGATCGGTGCTACGCCTATTAACGTACTCGAGCATAGAGTCGCTACCTTTCACCGCAAAAAGGGTCGCCGCAGCCGTTACCGCAAAGTCACATGGCGACACCTTCAAAAATTTCCACTCGTGCGAGTCGGTGACAATGATCCGGACAACCTCATCGAGTTTTCCATATTTCTCGAAGTAGGGAATGCCACGGTCTTGGATGCGCTGCAGCGTGCGCTGGAGAAGTGGTTCCAACTCTGACTCGGCCTCGATCGTATCGCCCTCAAACCTGTAAATCCCGACAAGTTCTCCGTAATAGCCCTCGAAATCATATGCATTCGCCATGTAGTATTTTTCCACTTTAGGAACATCGGGATATCGTCTATAAGTCTCGTCGTTGATGCGTCGCATCACTTCTGATACGACGTCGAAACGCAGGCAGAAGCTCAGGCATAGCGAAACGTCGTACCGAGCATCGATTTTGCAGCGGATGCCGTGACGACCTTCAGGGCTTTTCTTGGAATAGGTATCGCTCAGTTCCTTCGACTGTTTAATGTATCCCAGCGAACCCAGTCGTGCCTTTAAAGCTGTCTCGAGATTTCGCCGAAGTACGGCATTTCCTGCCATTTTCCCTGCTCCTAAAAGTAGAGTACGAGTGTTGACA
>JANXOJ010000497.1 GCA_025353625.1 Planctomycetota bacterium
GTTGGCGATGTCAGCAGCCACGGCATGGGGCCGGCCCTGCTGATGTCGGAAACCCGCGCCTGTTTGCGGACCTTGGCCCAGATGTACAGCGACGTTGGCGAGATTCTCAGTCGCGCCAACCAAATGCTCTCCGCCGACACGCACGATTTTCACTTCGTCACGCTCGTTCTGGCGCGGCTCGATCCCATAAACCGCCAGTTGGTCTACGGCAGTGCCGGCCAGCGAAGCTATCTTCTTCGCGGCGAAGGCGATGCAACGATCTTGGATAGCACCGGTTTGCCGCTAGGCGTGATGGCGGATTCCGCCATCCCAGCAGCGGAGCCGGTCCAACTTCTGCCGGGGGATATTCTGTTGCTCCTAACCGATGGAGTCGTCGAGGCGGAGTCGGCTTGCGGCGAGCGTTTTGGTGCAAATCGGGCATTAAAGGTGCTTAAAAAAGCCCGAAACCAGTCAGCAAGGCAGATCATTGAGGATTTGCGTCACGAAACGGAGGCTTTCTGCCGAAATCAGCCGATAAATGACGATATCACCATTGTGATCGTTAAAGTCCTCGATCCACCGAGTTCGTGACGAAAACCTGACTTGTTGGCTAGGAGTCCCCGCCGATGGAACGAAAACAAATTTGTGTAATGTTTTTTGGCGTGGCCCTCTGCGCGGCGGCCTTCGTGGGAGCATCGGTTGCAAATGCAGCCACGTGCGTCAAATGTCGCGACTTGATGTTCGTCGACTCCGAAGGCAAATGCTCCGACTGCGGCGGTTCGACGACAAGCGGGGCTTTGAAACTCTGCGCAAAGTGCAGTGCGAGGCGGCATCAATGCGAACACTGCCTTGCCGCTCTGACCGCAGCGGATGAGGCAGCAACGGAAACCCCGGCGGTTGACGTGCCGAGCGAACATCAGCCACCGGCCTCGCCGGCCATCAATCGACGCTCAGAGCAAAAGCCGCTTCTTTGGTCGGTGCCTGCCGCCACGACTCCGACGGAAAACACGATTCGTCCCACCGTTCCACATCGTTCCGACGATGTTAGTGCGAAGCCGCAAACGGCACCGTTGCCGGTGCTGGGGACTTCCCCATTGGCTGTTCCGTCGGAAAGTGCCGTGCAGCCGCGCATTGGAAAACTTGATCCGGCAAAAGCCGGTGCCTACACAGCTGGCAAATGGCGGTACCAGATGCAGATCGAGGGCCCTGGGACCAGCCGCGAAGGCCGCTGGGGTTGGCTGACCTACGACAATCAAAAGCTGCCTCGAGGTGAAGTCAACGACTACTACGAAACACCCTGGGGGCCGATCTATTGGTCCGGTGTCCCGTCAACGACATGGGGCGTGCATGGTTGGATGCCTGCCCCGTTGCCACAAAGTCACCGCCAAGGCATGCGCCTCGAAATATCCGCAGCGACTCTGGCAACCGGCAGCACCAATCCACAAACATTGACTGCACAACCATCGGCCGCGCCGCGACCACAAACTTTGGAATTGAACAAGACGCACAACGGACAACTGGCCAAACTGCATTTGGGAAACATCGTCGTTATCCGCCTGCCCGGCAACCCGGCGTCCGGCTACCGATGGCAGGAATTGCCGACGGCACCCTCTTTGATGGTGGTCCGACCGACCGTGCGTCCACAATACGTTGCCCCGACACCTTCGAGCGGCGAATCGCACCCCACGGGAACCTTTATCTTCGCCTACCAAGCCGTTCAGCCGGGCAATGGTACGATTCGGCTTCAATACGTCCACCCCGGCGATCCAACGCGGCCGCGCGACGCATTTTCGGTGAACGTAATCGTGTCCGGGCCGACGCATTCAGCATCGGCCTCGCGTCCCGCCGCTGCGACGCCGCATGGGTGACGATCGCCCTCCAGAAGTACATGATGCAATTCTTATCGCTGCTCCTCTCCATCATCGGGCTAGTTTTGCTTGCCGCGCCGACTCGTGCCGCCGTCTGGCAATGGTCCGTGCCGATGGAGTCGGTCGTATCCCGCGAAACCGACGATCACCCTCGGGCCTTCTTGTGGATTCCACCCGATTGCCGCCGCGTCCGCGCGGTGGTCGTGGGTCAGCACAACATGGAAGAGGAACCGATTCTGGAACATCCTCGCTTTCGCGCGGCGATGAGCGAGTTGGGCATCGCCGAGGTCTGGATCACACCTCCGTTTGATATGTGGTTCCGCTTCGATCAAAAGGCGGGCGAGCAGTTTGAAGCCGCGCTGGCCGCGCTGGCCAAGGAGTCGGGCTACGCCGAATTGGCTGCCGCGCCGATCGTTCCCATCGGACATTCGGCGGCCGCGTCGTTTCCTTGGAACTTTGCCGCATGGAAGCCGCAGCGGACCCTCGCCGCCCTCTCGATTAGCGGGCAGTGGCCTTTTTGGCAAAACAAGGATCAACCGGTTTGGGGAGAAAGAACAATCGATGGCGTGCCGGGCTTGGTGACGATGGGGGAGTACGAAGCGGCCGAGAGCCGCGCCGACGAAGGTTTGCAGCAACTTCGGCAACATCCGCGCGTGCCGCTAACCGCGTTGGCCGAACCGGCGGGAAGCCACTTTAATTGCTCCGAAGCGAAGCTCGACTTTCTCGGCTTTTATATTGGAAAGGCATGTCACTATCGCTTGGGCACGGAAGCAAATGGCGTACTCCGATCGATCGACCCGTCGCGACAAGGATGGCTCATCGATCGTTGGCGCGGCGATCGGTCGCCGCGCGCCGCAGCCGCGCCAGTCGGTCAATATCGCGGTGATGCGCGCGACGCCTTTTGGTGCTTCGATGAAGAAACGGCCCATCGCGTCGAGGAGTTCGAGGCCATGTATCGCGGCCGGAAAAGCGATTTGCTCGGTTATGTGCAGAATGGCCGGGTCGTGCCCCAGGTCAACGGCACGCATCAGCAAGTGACGCTTCCGTTTCTGCCAATCGACGACGGGCTGACGTTCAAACTCGCGGGAGCCTTTCTCGATAAAGTACCCGCCGGAAGGCCGGAAAGTTGGACGAAACGAACGGCCGGCGAGCCGGTTGGCAGCGCTTCGAGTGGCGGTCCAATAACCATCAAGCGCATCTGCGGCCCCGTCGTAAAGCTGACCGACGACACGTTTGCCATCCGCTTTTATCGCATGGGCTTGAACAACCGCCAGCGCACCGCGGCGATTTGGTTCGCAGCCGATCATCCGGGCGATGAGCAATATCGTCCCGCCGTGCAACAAGCCGTCTTGAACTTTCCGCTGGAAAACCACGATGGCGTCGAGCAGCACGTCACCTTCCCGCC
>JANXOJ010000523.1 GCA_025353625.1 Planctomycetota bacterium
GGCCGCGTGGCTGCCGCATCGACGCTTGTGGCCTCGATGGTGCCAAAGGTCCATGCCGCCGAAAATAATACGATCCATGTGGCCCTCATCGGCTGCGGCGGGCGCGGCACCGGCGCGGCTGCCGACGCGATGGCGGTCGCGCATTGCCCGGTCAAGCTCGTGGCCATGGCCGACGTCTTCGAGGGCAAGCTGGCGACGAGCTTGAGCGGCCTGAAGAAGGAGTGCGGCGAATCGGTCGATGTGCCCAAGGAGCGGCAGTTTGTCGGCTTCGACGCCTACCGGCACGCGATGGACTGCCTGAAGCCGGGCGACATCGCCATCTTCGCCACGCCGCTGGCCTTCCGCTGGGTCCATTTCACGTACGCCATCGAGAAGGGGCTGCACGTCTTCATGGAGAAGCCGCTGACCGCCGACGGCCCCACGTCGCGGCGGATGCTGGCATTGGGCGAGCAGGCTAAAGCCAAAAACCTCAAGGTCGCGGTGGGCCTGATGACGCGGCACTGCCGTGCCTTCGAGCAACTCGCCGATCGGATTCACGGCGGCGAGATCGGCGACATCGTCCTGCTTCGCGGCTACCGCATGAAAGGGCCCGAGGCGTCTTCGCAATCGCCGCGAAAGCCGGCCGGCGTGTCGGAATTGGCCTATCAAATCCAACGCTTCCACAGCTTTCTATGGGCTAGCGGCGGATGCTTCAGCGACTTCTACATCCACATCATCGACCATTGCTGCTGGATTAAGAACGCCTGGCCGGTCGAGGCCCAAGCACTCGGCGGTCGGCACTATCGCGGCGAAAACATCGATCAGAATCTCGACACCTATGCCGTGGAATATACGTTCGCCGACGGCACGAAATTCTTCATGGACGGCCGCTGCATGTCCGGCTGCGAGGACATCAACAACAGCTTTGCACACGGCACCAAGGGGACGGCGATCCTCTCTGCGGCCGGCGACTACGGAAGCGGGCGTCCGACGGCCACGTTCAAAGGCCTGGGCTCGTCTGCGGCGAACCGAATCTGGCAGTCCAAGGATAACTCGAATCCCTACCGCAACGAGTGGAACGACCTAGTCGAGGCCGTGCTGCACGACAAGCCCTACAGCGAGGTGCAGCGCGGCGTGGAGGCGAGCCTGACCGCCTCAATGGGCCGCATGGCGGCGCATACCGGTCGCATCGTCACGATGCAGCAAATGCGGGAGCACGAGCACGAATATGCCCCAGACGTGGCGAAAATGACGATCGACGGCCCCGCCCCGGTGATGTCCGATTCGTCCGGGCGCTATCCCGTCCCGCAGCCCGGCATCTTGACCAATCGCGAGTATGCGTAATCGCGGCGGGAGGGCCGTCGTCCGCTACCGTGAAACGCGAATCCGAAAACCGTGAACACCGTTTCGCATTCGGATTTCCTACACAGTCGCAAAGAAAAATAGCTCCGCATGAATTTGCGGAAGCGGTAGTGGCCGGTGCGCACAATTGTCGAACGGCGTGATGCCTTGGCGGCTTTGCGCCTTTGCGCGAGCCTCATTTCCGTCAAGTTTCACTTCACTTTTTCTAGCAACTGCACGCACCGCAGACTCTCATGGTCGCGGACGAGCAATTTCCCATCGACATACGCCGGGTTGCACCAATTTTTGTCGCAGATTTTCGTCGATCCAATCGAGCGACATTCCTTGGGGTCGGCGGCTATCCAGTAGGCTTGGCCATTGTCGTTCAAAATAAATAGGTTCTTGCCCATCACCAAGATGGAAGCAAAGGCTGCCGGGCTGGCCAAGACGCTCGACTTGGCCCAACTTTCTTTGCCCGTTTCAATGTCGAGACAGAAGAGCTTTTTCTTCGGGCCAACGCCATACATGTGCCGACCGATAAGCACCGGGTCGGCGAAATTGATTGCAAGGTCTTTCGAGACCCACGCCTGCTCGGCCTTCATGGCCGCCAACTTGCCCGAAACGCGGAACCCCATCAGGCCCGCTTGATGGGAGGAGACGACCACCATATCGTCCGACGCAATCGGCGTGGTGACGTGCCTGCCGAACGACGTCTTGATCGGCACGCGCCAGAGAAACTTTCCATCGACCGCATCGAGGCCCATCAGCCCCTCGGCCTCAAAGGCGACAACCTGCCGCACGCCGGCTACCTTCAAGATCGTCGGGCCGCCATAGCCGGGGACATCGTCCTGCGATTTCCAGAGGATATTGCCGTTGGTTTTGTCGAAGGCGACGACGCTCGCGCCGTGCTGCCCGCCGACGCCGACGATGATCCGCTCGCCGTCGATCAGTGGCGGCCCGGTGTAGCCGTGACGGCTCGCTCCGGCCGCTTGGCCTTTTTCGCCGGTGAACACTGCGCCGAGATCCTTCACATAGTTTACGTGCCAGATGGGTTTACCATCGGCCGCATTGAGGCAGTGGAAATCGCCCCGGCACGATTGCACGTAGACTCGATTGCCATCGACAACCGGCGTACCGCGCGGCCCGGTGCCGATGCCGTCGGTGATGACTTCGTCGATTGCAACGTGCCATAGTTCCGCGCCGTCGGCGAGAGTATATGCACAGAGCGTTTCCTTTTCGTCGCGATTGTCGAGGCAGTAGACCCTGCTGCTGCAAACGACCGGCGAGCCAACGCCCTCGCCCATTTTGATGCTCCACAGGAGCTTCGGTTCGGCGGGGAGCGCGGTCGGCACGGCGACGCTGGAAGGAACGAAGCCGCTATTCATTGGCCCCCGCCATCGCGGCCAATCGTCGGCATGGGCAGCCGTTGCAAACAAAATAATGACACCAAGGATGAAATCCCATGAGCGGAAAGTTCGATTTTGCATGATCGGGTAAGGGCTGGAGAGTTGGGGACCGTTGCGACAATAGCCATACTGCCCCCCCAGTCTGGCTTGTCTCCATCCAAAAGTCAATCCGCTACAAGCTGCTTGAGCGCTCCACGAGGCCATCTCTTCCTTCGTTGACGAGTAAGGAAAACTCGTCCATAATGGCATTGGTTGATAGAGCGATAAGGGCCCGTCCAGTATCAACTCCGCGATTTTTTCCACACTGGCCGAAGGACCGCCACAACGGTAGCTTTGCGGAAGAGGTCAACGAAATGGTCGTTAGCGGGCTGCGGTAAGGCATAAGTGTTTGGGTATATATCGCTTTTGCAGGAGAGTGTTTTAATGTTGACTCGTACGTCATTGTTCTCTGCGTTTGTCGTCCTGCTGCTCACCTCGCCAGCCCTCTCGGATGCGATCACCATCCCCAACGGCTCCTTCGAGGGGCCATTCGTTGCCAACTTGCCCCCGTATGCCTCGGCGAACATCTCGATTTGGCAGAAATCGCCCCCGCCTGCCTCGTGGACTTATGGAGCCACCCAATGGTACAACGGTGCTGGAACCTTCGTGAACGTGGCCTACGACTGGATCGACAACCTCACTCCCACTGGGGGAACCTCGGTCCACCAGCAGGCGTCGTTCATGTTCTCCAGTCCCGGATTGGAAATCTCCCAACAACTGACCGACACGTTTCAGGTTGGCACATCTTACCAACTCACCGTGGGTATCCAGGGTGGTGGCTACGGCATGGTCCTTGGGTGCCCGATGCAGATTGGCTTGTACTATCTGGATGGAGGCGGAAATCAGGTCATGGTCGGTACGACCACGGTCCTGAACGACAATCCCTCGCCGACGGGCGATATCACCCATTTGCCAGATCGCCAGTTGTCCATTCCAGCCGTTGCCGCCGGTAGTCCCTGGGCCGGACAGAACATCGGCGTTGCGCTGCTCCAAACGGCAACCCCCGCGAATGCCGGGGGCTACTGGGACATCGACAATGTACGCTTGGTGGCAACCATCACTCCCACAGCCGTCTGGACCGGCGCGGCGGTAGGCAATTTGAACTGGAGCGCGTCGGGAAACTGGGCCGGCAAAGCACCGGCCTCGGGAACCTCACTTATCTTTGCGAACACCGGAGGCGGCCACACTTCAAACTCGAATGACTTCTCGGCGGGAACCCCCTTTGCCGGAATCACCTTTGCGGCCGGCTCCCCGGCGTTCAACCTCCAGGGCAACGCGATCCAACTTTCGGGCCCCGTCGTCAATCAAAGCAGCGTCAACCAGTCGATCACCCTCGCCATGCAAGTGGTTGCGGGCGGTGGCACGTTCGATTCGGGTGCCGGCAGCACGACCATTGCCGGGGCCATCAGCGGATTGTCGCTCACGAAACTCGGTACCGGCACCCTCATTCTTTCAGGCAGTAACAGCTACACGGACGGCACGTCGGTCCTGGAAGGGACTTTGCAAATTGCCTCTGCCAGTGCCTTGCCTGCGGGGGAGGCCATGACGATTGGCGATGGTGCCCGACTCGTGTTCGACTCTGCGGCGTCGATGTCCTCTGAGGCTGCCGGAAGTTGGGTTGACGTTAGCGGTGGCCATCCGGCACAGGCGATCACTTTTGGCTCGGAGCCGCAAACCGTGCCCGAGCCGGGAACCCTCGCTCTATTGGCAGTGTGCGCGGCGGCAACGGCCGGCGCAATCGGCCTTCGGCCCCGGCACTCCTAAAAACTTGCGGCCAGGTGGAAGTGGGGGCGGGGTCTGAATGGCATCAAAATAGCGTATAACCGGTTGGCGGGAATGGTTGAGGTGGTGCCGACAACAAAGAACCTTCGGGTCTTCAATCAATCTCGGTTTCTAGTTGGGGACGCTCCGACTTAATGACAGTGTGTTGCGATGTTAAGGCTGAAGGAAAGGACTTACATGACGTAACTTACTTTGTCGTTGAAAAAAGAGTTAGGGTCGAACAACGAATATCCGAAGTCACGGTAACAAACCCGGATAATTGGGAAGAGTCCAAGGTTGCAATCCGCATGGTCCTGGCCCTGTGCCTGTTGGATAAT
>JANXOJ010000528.1 GCA_025353625.1 Planctomycetota bacterium
TGAGGACCGCGACCTTGGGGACCACGATCTTGAGGACCGCGACCTTGGGGACCGCGACCTTGGGGACCGCGACCTTGGGGACCGCGACCTTGGGGACCGCGACCTTGGGGACCGCGACCTTGGGGACCGCGACCGTTAGGACCACGACCTTGCGAAGCGTGCCCCTTCGGAGCTGGCCTGCCGTGTTTGGCCTTTGGTGCAGCCTTGCCGTGCTTGGCCTTCTTGGGAGCAGCCTTACCGTGCTTGACCTTCTTTGGTGCAGCCTTACCGTGCTTGACCTTTTTTGGTGCAGCCTTACCGTGTTTGGCCTTCTTGGGTGCAGCCTTGCCGTGCTTGGCCTTCGGCGCGGGCTTACCGGGACGCGCCACAGGGCCTAGCCTGCCATGCGGCCCTTGACGACCAGCCATGCCGGGACCGCGTGGTCCCATGCCTGCACGACCGGCGAATTGCTGACGCGGGCCAATGCCAGCACGACCAGCGAACGGATTTGGTCCTACCCCGCCGCCAACTCTTGCATGCAGTGCCGCCAACTTCGCATAGGCAACCTTGAACTCTTTTAGGCTGATCTTGCCGTCGTGGTTTGCGTCGATGCGGTTGAACAACGCTTCAGCCGAAGGCAGATTCTGACCTCCGACCGCACCAGCCCGGCGTGGTGCGCCAGGACGACCGCCAGCATTTGGCCGCTTGGCCATTGCCGGTGCTTTGCTGTGGGGGGCTTTGCCGGCCTTTGGAGCCTTAACAGCTTTCCGCAGATTAGCTGCCAATTGCCGCCCGCCAACTTGAGGGCGACGGCCATTTGGTCCCATTGCTGCCATCGGTCCCATCGGGCCCATTCCACCGGGGCCCATGCGCCCCATACCCGACATCGGGCCCATTCCGCCACGGCCCATCGCTGCCATCATACCCATCGGGCCCATTCCACCGGGGCCCATACGACCCAGGGATGGACCACCTGCCTGATCGCCCTGCTCGGAGCGGAAAGCCTGGATACGGGTTTCCATCTTCGCGTGGGCGGCCTTCAGTTCGGCCAAGGTGATTTTGCCGTTGTGATCGGTGTCGATCCGCTTGAAGATTTCCTTGGCAATTTCCTTGTTCTGAGCCATGGGCGAGGCAAGAAACTCTTTCTCGCTCAAAACGCCGTCGTGATTTGTGTCCAGATCCTTGAGAATCTGATCTGGAGACGACCCATTTAACCCTCCTGTCGGGCCTGCCGACGGGGGGCCTTTCGGCGGAGCGGCAATAACCGGATCCGCCAGGGACAAGGCCATTAGCCCTGCAATTGTGAAACAAAATCTTGACATAGAAACTCCTTCTAAAGGGGCGAAACATCGAGCGTCATCACCCCTACAAAAGGGGTAAGTGAATTCCAAAAGAATAGCTAAACCAGGGTAAATCAGCATAGAATTAGCTAACCGTATAAACCCCAGATATGGGGAAGAGTTCCTTGAAATGCCGGACATCGCTCAGCGAAGATGAGCTTCGACCTTCCAAATCCTTTGCGCCTCGGCACCTTGGTGTGAGCCTTCTATTCACGACTGTCCGCTTTGGACCATGTTGGGAGGCTTGCCTTGGATGAATGGGCGAAGTAAGAGGTATACGAAAGACTTTCCTTTAAGGAAAAGATTGACGATTGTAGCGATTGTAGCCGAAAAACAATATGTAGCGGTAAAGCGTTTCGCTCTTCGCATTTGTTGGCGCACTTCAAGGGATGGCAAAAATCATGGAAACCGCAATGGTGGCTCGTGAGCCCGGCTTGGGTTTGATGGACAATACAGGTTCGCGGGCGTCCGAACGAACCATGCCCGGAATGTTTGCGTTGGTGATCGCTTTGGCAGCCTGCGTGATCCTCATTGCTGTGGACGCATGGGGACAAGAGGCGGGCTGGCAGCAGCAGCCGGCAATGTCGCGACGAACCGCGCCGCACCGCCGCGCCGCTAACCGCGATCCAGACGACCGCGCTTCCGACGACCGCTCTAATGTCGACCCCGACGTCCGCAGGGCATCGGCCGTGGAGCCAGAGCCGGAGCAGATTCCCTCCCCGCCGGCCCGAGCCCAACATCGCGATGCACGACCGGCCGGATCGCGGGAAGCGGTCGGCGATGAGGGGGCGCGCGGTGCCCCGGCTACCAAACGGACAACGTCGGTCGAGAATGTGATGTCCGAGAATAATAGCGCGTACGATTCCGAGCCGCACCGCAGTTGCGGCAATGACGGCGAAGATTGCGCCGACGATTACTGCGGACCAAGCTTTCGCAGTATGGCGGATCGACTCTGGTTTCGCGGCGAAGGTCTCTTGTGGTGGACGAAGGGCGGACACGCGCCGGCCTTGTTGACCACAAGCCCAGGCAGTACGGCGCAAGCTCAGGCGGGCGTCCTCGGCCAAGCCAACACGAGCGTTCTCTTCGGCGATACGGACCTGAACACCGGTTTGCATGCCGGCAGCCGGATGAGTTTTGGAATGTGGCTCAACGATTGCCAGGAATCGAGCATCGAATTCTCTTATATGATTCTCGGACAGAACGACCAGTCGTTCTCGGCGACCAGCACCGGAATTCCGATCCTGGCCCGTCCGTTTTATAACGTCCAGACGGGTGCGGAGGATTCGCATCTCATCGCCTTTCCCAACACCCTACAAGGCAATTTTAATGCCACATCGATCGAAAACTTTCAAGGAGCGGAAGCCCTTTGGCGTCGGGCCTTGGTTCATGGGTGCGACGGGCGAATTGACTTTATCGCCGGCTATCGCTTCCTGCGATTGAGCGATGGCCTGGATATAACGGAGTCGCTGACAACCACGGGAACCGGCACGATTGCTCCGGCGGGAATTACGGAAACGGTGATGGACACCTTTCACACGCGCAACGATTTCCACGGGGCCGATGTCGGCTTCTCGACGCAGTGGCGCGGCCGTCGCTGGTCGCTCGATTCGTTGCTCAAACTGGGCATCGGCCAAACCAGCACGCAGGTCTTCATCAATGGTTTTACCACTACGGTCACAAACGCGGGCACGTCCGCGTTCCCAGGAGGACTGTTGGCCCTGCCGAGCAATATGGGGACGTTCAAATCGAAGCAATTCACCGTCGTTCCGGAAATTGGCACGACCTTGGGCTTCGATGTTACACCGCGATTGAAGGCCACCGTCGGCTACACGCTGATGTATTGGAGCGGGGTTGCGCGGCCGGGCGATCAGATCGATATGAACGTTGCCCCCAGTCAGTTCCCGCCGGCACAGGGAACGAACACCCGACCGGCCTTCGTCCTGCACACGTCGGACTTCTGGGCGCAGGGCCTAAATCTTGGAGCCGAGTACCGCTTCTAGGTTGTGGTATTGTGGTGCGATCGTTTCACTTGCACCGGAAAGATGCAGGCGAGACGCCTGCACCACAATTCGAGACAATACAAACGCACGGCTACGCGGCGGCCAGCTTCCGGCAAATGGCGTCGGCCATTTCCTGAGTTCCAACCGCCGTCGGATCGTTGCGGTGGGCCTTCATGTCGTAGGTCACATCGCGACCTTCGGCAATCACGGCAGCAACGGCCGCTTCCAGCCGGTGGCCAGCTTCTTTTTCGCCCAGGTGTTGCAGCATCAAGGCTCCGGAAAGAATCAGGGCCGTGGGGTTGACTTTGTTCAGACCTTTATACTTGGGCGCACTGCCGTGCGTGGCCTCGAAAATGGCACCGCCTGCTCCGATGTTCGCCCCTGGTGCCACGCCGAGCCCGCCCACCAAGCCGGCGGCCAAGTCGCTAAGGATATCGCCGTAAAGATTCGGCAGCACCAGCACGTCGTATAGTTCCGGCTTCTGCACGAGCTGCATGCACATGTTATCGACGATCCGGTCCTCGCATTGAATATCCGGGAACTGCTCGGCCACCTTGCGAGCAGTTGCCAAGTAAAGCCCGTCGGTATGCTTCATGATGTTCGCCTTGTGGACGATGGTGACCTTCTTGCGACCGTTTGCCCGCGCATATTCAAACGCATAGCGCACGATCCGCTCGGAGCCCGGCACGCTCATCGGCTTGATGGAAATGCCGGTTGCATCGATGGGCGTATTGATTTTGCGGTCGGGCGAGATGCGATTGATGCATTCGATCAATTCGCGCGTCGTTGTGCCGCCCGCCTCGAACTCGATACCGGCATAAAGGTCTTCCGTGTTTTCGCGAACGATGACCAGATCAACCGGCACGCCGCTAAAAAAGGTGCGGACGCCCGCATAAAACTTGCAGGGGCGAACGCAGGCATAAAGCTCGAACTCCTGGCGAAGCTGAACGTTGACGCTGCGAAACCCCTTACCGACGGGGGTGGTGATGGGGGCCTTCAAGGCACAGCGCGTCCGATGGATGCTGGCTAAAAGCGGCGGCGGCAGGGGGGTTCCCGTCCGCGCCATGACATCGATTCCCGCTTCTTGTGAATCCCAAGCGATTTTCACGCCGGTCGCATCGACGCATTTGCGTGCCGCCTCGGCTAATTCCGGTCCCACCCCATCGCCCAAAATCAACGTTACATCATGCGCCATGCTCGATCAGCCTCGTCGAAAAAACTCTGTTAAAGGTAGAAGAAAATTCTAACTCCCGCGACAAGTTGCGTCAAGCGACCCAAATTTCAACACGTTTTGAGAATAAACCCAGGAGAACGGTGAAATCGTTCCCACTTGCACGTCGTTGTACCAGCAATATAGAATGGCTGGCTTTACTTCGTTCCGGCCACATGGACGAAACAATTATGTCACTCATCGACCGCACGGCTACGTCACTTCTGGCCGATCTTACCGCCTGCCGCATATCGAGCGTTGAATTGACGCAAGCCTATCTCGACCAGATTGCGCACCACGACGGTTCCGTTCGGGCGTTCCTGCGCGTTCGGCCCGACGAGGCCCTCGCGCGAGCAAGAGAGATCGACCAACGTCGTTTAACGGGCAGGCCGCTAGGGCGGCTTGCCGGGCTGCCGGTGGCCGTCAAAGACGTGCTTTGTACGCAAGGCGAACCGACGACGTGCGGGTCGAAGATGTTGCAAAATTTCCGGCCTCCTTACGATGCCACGGTCATTGCTCGACTGAAATCGGCCGACGCCGTGCTGATCGGCAAGACGAACATGGACGAGTTCGCCATGGGCGGGTCGAACGAGAACTCGGCCTATCATCCCACGCACAATCCGTGGGACTTGACGTGCATCCCCGGCGGTTCGAGCGGCGGAGCGGCGGCTTGCGTTGCCGCGCGCATGACGCCGCTTTCGGTAGGCACCGATACCGGCGGATCGGTTCGCTGTCCGGCCGGTATGTGCGGCATCTCCGGCATGAAGCCGACGTATGGCCGCGTGAGCCGCTATGGGCTTGTGGCCTTCGCGAGCAGCCTCGATCAGATTGGCCCGCTGGCACAAACGGCGGAGGACATGGCCCTGCTCTTGGAAGTCATGGCCGGGCACGATCCGGCCGATTCAACTTCGATCGACCTGCCCGTGCCGCCGTATACGCAAACCGTTGGGCAGCCGCTCAAGGGCCTTCGGCTCGGCATGGTTCGCGAACACTTTGGCGAAGGACTCGACGCGGAGGTCGATGCGGCCGTTCGCGAGGCGGTGCGAGTTTACGAATCGCTCGGGGCGACCGTAAAATGGGTCTCGCTCCCGCACTGCAAGTATGCCGTGGCCGTTTACTATGTGATCGCACCCTGTGAGGCATCGAGCAATCTGGCCCGATACGACGGCGTGCATTACGGCTTTCGCACCGACGAGAAGCAGATGCTGGCCGACTTGCAAGTCGAGCGTGCGCAAATGCAAAAGGCCGGCGACAAGGCCGCTCTGGAGAGTCTCGACAATCCGCTCATCCGCATGTACCGCCGCAGCCGGGCCGAGGGGTTTGGCCCGGAGGTGAAGCGCCGGATCATGCTCGGCACGTACGCCCTGAGTGCCGGCTATTACGACGCATACTACAAGAAGGCCCTAAAAGTTCGCCGCCTCATCCGCCAAGATTTTGATCGAGCGTTCGAGGAAGTCGATCTCTTGATCGGGCCGGTTACGCCGACTCCGGCGTTCAAGATGGGCGAAAAGATCGACGACCCGCTGGCCATGTATCTTTTCGACCTATACACCGTCAGCACGAACCTGGCCGGCATCGGGGCATTGTCGATCCCCTGCGGCTTCAGTTCGTCGGGCCTGCCGATCGGCCTGCACCTCCAAGCCCCGCCGTTTGAAGAAGAGCGATTGCTTCGAGGTGCCGGGATGTTCCAAAAGGCGACGGATTGGCATGGGAAGAAACCGGGGTTGGTCGAGGACGTCGTCGATTGCTCCCTCGACATGCGGTAATTATCGCGCTAGAATGTGTTGACTGTTGGACGATTCGTACTCTTGGTCTATCGATT
>JANXOJ010000592.1 GCA_025353625.1 Planctomycetota bacterium
GCATTGAGAAGACTGATCAACGCCAAGCGATTCTCGGGCGAACCAAAAATCCGCTTGAACGCGAAATCGATGATGGGGCGAATTCCGATCGGCATGGTGATTGCGGAAAAAAGGGATGTTGATACCCGGGCCAGTAGTATACCACGACTATCCACCAGCAGCTACACGAGGTCGTCTTGGCATCCCATTCGGGGTGCAGAACTCAAGCGACTGTCAATGGAAGTGAGACCGGCCCCCATTTCTCTCTCGATTTTGCGACACACTTAATGCCGCTGGAACAGTGCCTTGCGAAGCTCCTCTTCAAAACTCGCACTCGCCGCGACCACGGCTTGAAAGTCTTCTTTGTTGAGCGTGTAGACCTCGGTGTCCTCGCGGGCGATCACCGTTGCATTGCGGGGTTCGCCGGTTAAGAGCGCGGCTTCGCCGAAGAATGCACCCTCGCCGAGACTGTTCAGCGGTGCCGATTGGGTTCCTTCCGTTCGCGTCACATCGACCGCGCCTCGGCGGATGAGATAGAACTTGTCGCCTTCGTCGCCCTGGGTGACGATCGCCGCGCCGGCTTTGTGCTTCTCCGATTTCACCTTGTCGGCAACTTCGGTGATGCTGCCGGGCGTTAGCCTTTGGAAGAGCGGCACGTGGCGGAGGAACTCGCAGATTTCCGCCGTCACCTTAACCAAGACGTTCGACTTGATCCGGCCATCGACCATGTTGACGATGCGATCCGCCACATCGAGGATGCGGTTGTCGTGCGTGACCATGATGATCGTGCAGCGGTCCTCGCGGGTGAATCGTTGGAACAGCGTCACCACGTCGCGGCCCGACTTCTCGTCGAGTGCGGCGGTCGGCTCGTCGGCCAGGATGATCGGCGGCTGATGGACCAAGGCCCGTGCGATGGCGACGCGCTGCTTCTGCCCTCCGGAAAGCGAGTCGGGCTTGTAGTGGATGCGGTGCCCCAAACCCAGGAGGGTAAGAAGTTCCGTGATGCGGCGACTGGTTCTCTCCGCCGGGAAGCCAAATAGCTCGGCCGCCATGCGGACGTTCTGGAAGGCGGTCAGCGATTGGAACAGATTGTGGGCCTGAAAGATGAAGCCGAGCTTGCGGCGGACGCGGACCAGTTTCGCCAGGGCCGCGCCGCGAAGTTGGTTGCCCATGACTTCCAGGCCTCCCTCCTGCACGGTGCGAAGTGCGCCGATTAACGTCAGCAACGTAGTCTTGCCCGACCCCGAGGGGCCGGTCATGATGACGATCTCGCCTCGTGCAACTTCCAGGTTGTTTTCAAACAAAACCTGCTTGCGGAGCTCGCCTTCGCCGTAGTAATGATTCAGCTTGTCGACGCGAATGGCCGTATCGCCGGTCGAGGAGTCGTCGGGCGAAGCCTTGCGAATCGAGGTCAGTAGGGGTGCTTCCGGCATTTCTATTTCGCTTGGATAAATATGGATTGATGGACTAAAACAATTCGGCCGGGTCGGCGTTGAGAATCTTACGCATGGCCATGCAGCCCGACGCCGTACACATGCCGAGCGTGAGCACGAAGACCAAGGCTGCGTGGGCAAGCTTCATTTCCAGCAAGAGGCCCGTCCCTTGAGCCAGTGCTAGATAGACGGCCCAACTGACCAACAGCCCCGGGATGTAGCCGACGATCGACAGATAGAACGACATTTGCAGCACGAGGCCGATGAAGAACCGATTGCGATATCCCATCGCTTTGAGCGTGGCAAACTCGGGCATGTGATCGGCGATGTCGGAGTAGATGATTTGGTAGCATATAATCACGCCGACCACAAACCCCATGATCGTACCGACGGAAAAAATATATCCGATGGGCGTGCTGTGGTCCCAAAAGCCGATCTCCTTGTCGATCAATTCGCTCTTCAGATAAACGGAAAGCTCCGTCCCTTCGAAGCGATGATTTAGATTTCGCTGAACGGCCGAAACATCGGTGCCCTTCTCAACTTTGACGATGCCCAAATCGACCGTCGAGAGCGGATCGGCACCCAAGGCCCGCATGGGAAAGTATTTGGCCAGATTGGCCGAGCCCATCATCAAGTTGCCGTCGTTGGCAAAATCGGTGCCCAGGGGAAATGTTCCGGCGAGGTGGATCGCACGGTTGGCTAGCTCCGCGCCGGTTTGCTCGCGGAGCAGCTTGAGGGTCTCGGGGATGCCGTACTGCTTCTTACTCCGACTATCGATTAGTGCCGTGTCGGGCTGGCGGAGGACGGAAGTCTGCGCGCGGACCTCGGGGATCAAAAAAACCGGATCGTCCGGATCGAATGCGATAACGCGAATCGAATACGGCTTGCCGCCGCTGGCCGGCTTCCACTCGGTGCCGACCGTTTCGGTGTACATCGGATAGACGGCCGCCACGCCCGGACACGAGCGGGCCTGCATGATCCGTTTGAAATCGAAGCTCTGTCGAGCGGGCAAGGCGTACTGGGCGCGGTTGATTAACAGGATGTCGGCGTCGATGTCGGTGACGATCTTCACCGTGCTGTAAAATAGGGCGTTGCGAAATCCCATTTGCATGAACATCAACACGACTGCAAAACCGATCCCGGCGACGGCGACCGCCAGCCGGCGGACGTTGTGCGTCAGGTTCTTGAATGCCAGCGGTGTTTTGGATAATCGAATCATGGGTCTCTAAAACAGTGCCGCGGGATCGGCCATCCAGACCTTGCGCAACGCGCCCAGCCCGGAAAACGCGCACATCGCAATCGTCATCACGAGGACGGAGGCAATCCGACTGCCGTTCATGACAATCGGGATGTTCGCAAGGTACGAAGTCAATTGATACAGCAATTCGGAAATGAGCAACCCCGGCAGGAAGCCGAGGAAGGCCAGCCCCACGGCCTGCGTGAGGACGACGCCCGACAAAAACTGGTTCGTGTAACCCATCGCCTTCAGCGTGGCATATTGCGGCATGTGGGCGGCCACGTCGCTGGAAAGCACTTGGAAGACAATGACGGTGCCGACCATCAGCGATACGACAACGCCAAGCTGAAAGATGATGCCAATGGACGTCTGCTGGATCCAGCGCGTCAATTCGTAGCGTTTTGCGTCGGCAAGTGTCAGCACCTCGACATCGGCAACTTCGCCGCTGGGCAGCGCGCGGCGGATTTGCTCTCGGATTTGCTCGGCGACCGCGTTGACGTCGGCCCCGTCCTCCAAACGAATCAGGCCGAAGCTCAGATCCTCGGGTGATCGCGTGGGAAGAAACTGTCGAAACGCCATCGCATTCACGAGAATGCAGCCGTCGGCGGTCAGCCCAGTGCCCAGTTCAAAATGGCCGACGATCCTCACTTCCTTGCCGTTAATTTCGGCACCGATGCCGATATCCGCGTCGGAAAATCGCTCCCCATTCTGCGGGCCGAACTCCTTGCGGGACTTGCGGTCGATCAAGACCGACTGTTGATCGGTCAAACGTCCAGACTTTTCGCGAATCTCGGGTGTCTTGAAAGCTTCCTGCTCGGGCTGGATGCCGATGGCCAGGATTCCGCGTGCGCGATCGGTAGTCGGCGATCGCCACCGCGCCAGGCCAACTTGCACCGGCGTCGCGCTCTTGACCCCGGGGACTTCAGCCGCTTGGTAGAGCCGTTGCAGCGGAAAGACGCGGGTGTCGGAGAGGTGGAGATACTTGGGCGACCGCAGCATCAGGTCGAAATTCATGGCGTCGAAGAATCGCGTCACCGTCGTTTCTATCGAGCCGAGGAACCCCAATTGCGTGAAGACGAGTACGACCGCGAAGGTGACGCCTGCGGCAGCCACCACGGTTCGCACCTTGTTGTGGGTCAGGTTATACCAAGCTAGCGGAGTACGCATGGGGGTGATCCGCCTATTTTTCGGACCCGTGCAGTTCCACATCAACCTGCAATTCAACGAACTGCGCCGCTTCGGCACAATCGTCCTGGGCAATCTCGATGCGGATCGGAATGACGTGCCGATCCGCCTTCGCAAACGGGTTGATGCTCTTTAGTTCGGGCGTGTTCACGGCCCGACCGATCTGGATCACCTTGCCGCGCAGGCCATCCCGATCCTTCGGGGCATGGAACGCCTTGCTGCGGATCGTGACTTTCTGGCCCATGCGGACTTGCTTGACATCGACCTCGTAGACCTCGGCCAAGGCGACCATGTGGTCGAGGTTCGCAATCCGCAAAATGGGCTTTTGCGAAACCGTCTCGCCGACGCGCATGAAGGTCTTCATCACGCGGCCATCGCAGGGGGCCTTGACCTCGGCCATTGTCAGTTCGAGCCGGGCCATCTCCTGCTTCTGTTGGAGCGACTTCACGGGAACCGCCGCGCGGGCTTCGTCTTTTGCCGCGGTTGCGGCCTTCAAGTCGGCATCGGCCGCTTGGACCGCAAGACCTTGCGTCGCCGTCAAGCGTTTCGCTTCGGCCTTCGCGGCGGAAAGCTCGGTCCTGGCATGATGCACGACCAACTGCTGACGATCGATCTCCTGCTCGGAGACCACCTGGTCCGACAACGACGTGGCCAAAGGAGCACTCTTCAACGCGCGCAAGCGGTCGAAGTCTTTCTGGGCCAGGGCCAGATTGTCTTGCAAGAGTTTGATCTTCTCTTGAAGGCTCTCGGCCTCGATCTCTTGCAACTTCACTTTCTCGATGCCTAGCTTCGCGGTCTGAATCCGAGTTTCCGCAAGCTGGACCTCGGCGTCGCGACGGGCGATGGCCTCTTGCACCATGCTTTCCGAAGCGTCGAATTGAAGCTGCTTCAGGGCGCGACTCTCCAGGTGTGCCAGGACTTGCCCCTTGGTCACCAGGGAATCCTCGGCGATCAGCGGTGCCTCAAGCCGATCGCCCGGAATGGCGTTGATATCGATGAATCCGCCGGCCGGTTCCAGCCATCCCAAAACGCGGAGCTTTCCTTCCTCGGTCGGATTGTTGGTTGCCAATTTGCGATTCCCATCCGCGACATTACCCCGCCACGGATTCGGCAGCCAGCCGTAGTAAGAGGCCAGCCCCGCCCCTGCTGCCCCAAGCGCCAACAATATAATAATGCCGCGTGCATATTTCATGAGTGTGTATCTCGACTATTTAGGTTTACCTCCATGCTGAATAGCAAGGGAAATCTTGTCAAGGGAAGGAAACGGCGGCGGGACTGCTTCGTCCACAATCGCCAGGTCATCCGTGCTGCCAACTACCGCATTTGTCGGTTGTGAGGTTTAAACGGCACTCGACAAGTCGCAAGCCCTGGGGAACTGCATTTTGTGGTGCGGGCGTCTCGCCTGCCCCGCGTCGCGTGGAGACTTGACTATTAACGTTGGGTCAAGCACAATGCTGCTTCCTGGCAAAATGGACCTAAGGAATTCAACCCATGAATCGACCACGCTTGCTGCATGCCGTTATTCTACTCGTCGTCTTAACCGGGCAAGCCACCGCGTTGACCGGCCAAGCCACCGCGCAGCCGCGGCGCGACGCTCAATTTGGCATGGGCCCGCCGGCAACGCGCGAGATTGTCGCGGCGGCTGCGGCTGCCAAGACGCCCCAAGCGGCCGGGCCGGTCGAGCCGACTTGGGATTCCGTCCGCGCGACCTACAAAGTTCCGCAGTGGTTCATCGACGGCAAGTTCGGCATCTTCATGCACTGGGGCATCTATTCGGTGCCTGCCTACCACAACGAGTGGTACGAAAAGCACATGTACGCCGCCTTTATCGACTGGCATTCCCAGCACTTTGGCCTGCAAGAACAGTTCGGCTATAAGGACTTCATCCCCAAGTTTACTTGCGAGAAGTTCAACGCCGATCGTTGGGCCGAACTCTTCAAAAAGTCGGGGGCCAAGTATGTCGTTCCCACGGCGGAACATCACGACTGGTTCTCGCTTTGGAATAGCGATGTCAGTCCCTGGAACGCAGTGAAAATGGGACCGAAGCGCGACTTGATCGGCGAGTTGGGCGCGGCGGTTCGCAAGCAGGGCCTCAAGTTCGGCGTCTCCAATCACAGCATCGAACACTACACGTTCATCCAAGCAAAGGCGGGCCTCAAGAGCGATCTGGACGACCCCAAATATCAAGACTTCTATTGGACCCAGCACGACGATAAACGTCTCCAAGCTTTTCTCGAATTGTGGGTTGCCAAGAATATCGAGCTTATCGACAAGTATCAAATCGACATGCTCTGGTTCGATAACGGCGTCAACCACCGCATCTACGACCCGCTCAAACTCAAGGTGGCAGCCTATTATTACAACCGGGCCAAGCATTGGGGCAAGGATGTTTCCATCAGCACCAAGGACCACGCCTACTTGGCGGGCAGCATCCTCGACTTCGAGAAAACCGGTCGCGGTCCCAAGGATATCCTGCCGGGTGCCTGGCAGGTCGATGAGCCGATTGGCAGCAGTTGGGGATACTCGAGCGATATGCGGGTTTCCAGCGCGGCCTCGGTTCTCGGCAAGCTGATCGATATTGTCAGCAAGAACGGCAACCTACTGCTGAATCTCTCGCCGATGTCCGACGGCACGATTCCCGAAGCCCAGCAGCGAACGCTCTTGGAGATTGGCCAATGGCTCGATATCAACGGCGATGCCATCTACGGCACGCACAGTTGGATCAAAGCCAGTGAAGGCTCCGGCCGCGACGGGTTCCGCTTCACCGTCAAAGGCGATAGCCTCTACGCCATCGCCATCGCCTGGCCGGGTGAGAAAGCAACGATAACCAGCCTAGCCAGCGGCAAGGCCCCGGAAGGTAAGATCGAAAGCGTTACACTTCTCGGACACGCGGGCAAACTGGAATTCACGCAAGACGCCGAAGGTTTGAAGATCAAGATGCCCGCCGAGCAGCCCTGCAAACATGCTTTCGCCATCAAGATTAACGGGCTGAAGATGAATCGCGCCGGCCCGGCGGTGTCGGCGGAGCTTCGCCGACCGGGCGAACCGACAACTCCGTGAAGACGTGCGAAGCCCGCCAAATTGATTGGATTTCCCACGGGTGGATCGGCACCATCCTCCTTGCAACAACAATAAAGTAAGACAGCATGAACCGACAGCCGCGCATCGAAATTCTCTTTTGCAACCAGTGCCGCTGGCTGCTCCGTTCGGCCTGGATGGCACAGGAATTGTTGACCACCTTCCCTGCGGAAATCGGTGAAGTGGCGATGGTGCCGGGCAGTGGCGGCGTCTTTGAAATCCGCGTCAACGACGACCTGATCTGGTCGCGAAAGACCGAAGGCCGCTTCCCCGATATTAAGGAGCTCAAGCAACTCGTCCGCGATAGGATCGCCCCACAGCACGACCTGGGGCACAGCGAGAAACCGACAGTTGAATGACAGTTGAGTGATTCCATCGTTCCTAGTCCCGCCTCGTGCCACTTTACCCACCCCTCTGCGTTCGAGTAAACTATCGGCATGTGTGGAAGATTCACATTACGGGCGTCGGCGAGCGTTATCGCCGAACAGTTTTCGATCTTTGAAGTGCCTCTTTTGAAGGCGCGGTTCAACATTGCGCCGTCGCAACCGGTGCCGGTGATCCGCGCGGCCGTGCATACTACCGTGCAAACTGCCGTGCAGCCTGCAGCATCGCAACGGCAGTTTGCCTTTCTCCGCTGGGGGCTGATCCCGAGTTGGGCCAAGGATGCGGCGATCGGCAACCGGACGATCAACGCGCGCTCGGAGACCGCGGCCGACAAGCCATCCTTTCGCACTGCGGTGCGACGGCGGCGATGTCTGATTGTGGCCGATGGTTTTTACGAATGGCGAACCGTCGGCAAACGCAAAGAGCCGACGTTCATCCACATGCGCGACGACCGGCCGTTCGCTCTCGCCGGCTTGTGGGAAGCGTGGGAAGGGCCCGAGCGTTCGGCGATCGAATCGTGTACGATTCTCACGACCGAGCCGAACGAACTGCTACGTTCGGTCCACGACCGCATGCCGGTCATCTTGGCCGCTGCCGACTACGCCCGCTGGCTCGATCCGGCGCAACAGAAGCCCGAGGCGGTTCTGCCGCTGTTGCGTCCATTTCCCAGCGAGCCGATGGAGACGTATGCCGTGACGATGCGCGTCAACAGTCCGGCGCACGACGATGAAGAATGCTTGGAGAAGGCATGAAGACTTCCGCCGTGCAAAACTTCCAACATCGCGAGTTTACAACCAAACTCCCCAATATTCCCTTATCCCGGAGATTTCACCATGCGACACCTGTTCGCCGCTTTGATCGCTATCGTTGCCTTGCCTCTCATAGGCCGCGCTGAGAAGCCGCTGCCCAAGTTCAAAAAAATCACGCTCGCCGATAAGTTCTATTGCGAAGGGGCCTACTACGGCGACTTCAACAACGATGGCAAGCTCGACGTCGTCGCCGGGCCGTGGTGGTTTGAAGGGCCGGACTTCACCAAGAAGCACGAAATCTATCCGCCGGTGGCGATCGACCCGCACGGCTACTCGAACAACTTCCTCACCTTCACGGGCGACTTCAACGGCGACGGCTGGCTCGATGTGCTTTGCGTGCCGCATCCCGGCACCGATGCCTTTTGGTACGAGAACCCCGGCAAGTCGGGAGGGCCGTGGAAGAAGCATTTGGCCTTGCACGACTGCGGCAATGAATCGCAGGGGTGGGTCGATATCAACGGCGACGGGCGGCCCGAGTTGATCTACAACATCACCGGCCAGTTAGGCTATGCCACCTGGAATCCGGCCAAGCCGAACGACCTGTGGAAGTTTCAGCCCATCACGCCCAAGGACGCCAAGTACCAACGCTACACGCACGGCAACGGCGTGGGCGATATCAATGGCGACGGACGGCTCGATCTGGTCGAAAAAGACGGTTGGTGGGAGCAGCCGGCAAACGCCAAGCCCGGCGAACCGTGGATCAAACACCCCTACCAGTTCGCCGCCGAGGCCGCGCAGATGTTCGTATACGATGTCGACGGCGACGGCCTGGCCGACGTGATTACTTCATGGCATTGCCACCAATACGGCCTCGTCTGGCATCAGCAGCAGCGCGATGCGTCCGGCAAGATCACTTGGAAGCAGCACGTCATCTTGCCGCCCAAGCCGGACCTGCAGTCGCCGGAACTGCGCATCAGCCAGATGCACGGCATCGACCTCGTCGATATGAACGGCGACGGCCTGAAAGACATCATCACCGGCAAGCGTTATTGGGCCCACGGGCCGACGGGCGACGTCGAGGCCGATGCCCCCGCCGTACTTTACTGGTTCGAGTTGCAGCGCGACAAAGCCCACGGCGTGAAGTTCGTCCCGCACTTAATCGACAGCGATTCGGGCGTCGGCACGCAGGTGATCGCGAAAGACCTCAACGGCGACGGCGTGCCCGACATCATCGTGGGGAATAAGAAGGGGATTTTTCTGCATTTGAGCGAAAAGTAGAGTAAGCTTACGCCCTAGCCGGCACGGCGAAGAGTGCAAATTGCAGCTCGACATTTCGGCCCCGCGTCTGCACGATGACGGAACGGTTGCCTTGGAAGCGGTCGCGATTGGCAATCAGCGAATCCTTGAAGCGCATCGCAAGCGTCTGCGTTTCCTGCACGTCGCGCCAGGCCGGGTTGTCGCGCTTGATGACCTCGTAGTAGATCCAATCGGGCCGGTTGGGCATGGCGCGGACGACGCGATCCATCGGCCTAAGCTGCAAGCCCTCGGCGCGGCGTTTGAACAATATCTCCACCTGCCGACTGCTGCCGAGCTTCCAATCCAACTCGCCCGGCGTGAGCAGGTCGCGACATTCCTGCTCCGTAAGCTCGCCTTTGTTGACGCCGATGTACCATTGCCAATCGGAGTGGAACCAGCGCGGCTCCAAACTGGCTTGCATGCCGAGGCCGACACCGACGAAAAACCGCTGCTCGTACTCCGCCTCGCGGACGGTGTAAATCAGCGCCTCGATGCGGATGCGGATCAAGCGGAAGATGCGGCCCAGGTCTTCGTGATCGTAGGCCGGCGTGTCCTCGGGGCGACGCTCGTCGGAGAAAATGGCCAAACGACCGGCAATCTGGCAGAGCATGGCATAGGCCGGCAGCGGATGACATCCGCCGGAGAGTGCCATGGCGGCCAGCGACGAATAGGCCCCGTTAAGCTCGACGAGCATCATCATCCGGTTCAAATCGCCGGAATCGGTCGCCGCGAAGCCGATGTTCCGCTCGCGAACCTGCTGGCTCAGCACATCGACTTTTTGGCCGATCATGTCGTAGATGGCGCGGACGTTATCGCGTCCCAAGCCCGGCCAGGCATCGACCGCGATGACCGGGGGAATATAGTCGGGGTCGATCTGCGGCCGCGCCCCGGCATCGCTGGCCCGCTTGATCTGGGCAATCGGCAGCAGTTCGTAGCCGCTTGGGTCTTGAGTCGATAGCAGCAGCCGGGCGTTGAGTCGCCGGAACTGTAGCTCCTGTTCGTGGCCGCTGCGATTCTCGTCCTGGACGGTCAGGGTCGCGCGAGAGAATCGGGCGTCGCCATCGGCCTGGCCGTTTTGCACGTTGGCCCGCCCTAGCTTGACGCGCGGTATCGCCAGAAAAACGCGGACGGTGGCCTCGCTCTCGAATGCTTGTTGAAGCCCGACGGACAGTTTTTCTTTCTCGGCGGCGGCTGCGCCGATCGCCTCGCGGAGATCGAGCCGATCGGGCTCTTCGCCGGTCTCGAAGGAGACGATGGTGCCGTCGCGCATCCGCGCGCGCATGCGGCGAACTTCAAAGTGGTAGTTCGCCAACGCTTCCTGACTGATCTCGAGCGACTGCAAGCCGTAGTGGAAGGGAAAATCCCACTGGTGGCCCGTGTTGCTTTGTTCGGCCCACGAGCGTTCCAATGCCTGAAAATGATGCGGGCGGAGAAAGAGCCCTTCGTACCAGTCCAAGGGTAAGTTTTGCATGGCGAAAAATCATCTCTGGAAATATTTACCGTAACAGGTGGCCGACGAGCAGAGCGACACCGCTGCCGGCAAGCACCAGGAGGCCCAACCAGCCGATGCGGCGGAAGCGGCGATCCTCGCGCAACGCCGCGCGGGTCCATTCTACGTTGTCCTGCTCTTCGCTCAATTTATCAAAAACGCCCTCCACGAACGCACGGCAATCGTCCGTGCGGCCCGTGGCGGCAAAGTAACATCCGCTGAAAGCGACCGGTTCGCCGCGCGTCGATTGCTCGGGGTCGTGACCAAACCCGCCGCAGAGGATGCGGACGAGCCGCTCCTGCAACTGGGTTCGCACCTTGCACAGAAGGCCAAAGAGATGGGAATTGCCTTGCCGGGCGATCGAGCCGCGCTCGCGATAAATGGCATAGACCCAATCCTCGAAGACACCGCTGATCCGCGCGCTTAACGCCGTCAGTTGGGCGGGGGTCGCTACGGCGCGAACGTCGAAACGATGGCCAAACCGCTGCGACTTCGTCCGCTCCGGACCAACGCGGCGAATCAGTTCCTCGAACCCGCGATCTTCCTCCAGACCCACCGCCAGCGCGGTGACCGGGAAGCGGAGCTTGAGCTCATGTTGAATCGCGGCTAGATCGGCCTTCACCGCCTTTTGAAGTTCGACCACCTCACGAGGGCCGGCCTCGATGGTGCTTAGCGGCAACAGAGCCATCGCGCCGTTGAGCGGGCAAAGGGGCTGCCGCGCCTCGCGCAAGAATTGGCATACGTAGCCCAACCGCGCAAGCTGCTGCTCGCGCTCGGCTAGAGGGATCATGGCCGGCTGGTCGTCATCCAACATCGCCGCCGAAGATTGAGCCTGGGACCACTCGCGAATCGGTTCCTCGTCGATTGTATTGCTCGTCGCATAGGACGTCGCTTCCGTTCGAGCGGCCTGCCGATAGGGCTCTACATAGTTTGGCGGCGACTCCTGCGCGGCAGGCCAATGCTCGACTACTTGCGCGGGGAACTGCATGGGGCTCGAACCGGACGGCACTTCCGAACGGGCCGGCGGAATCCATCGCGCTGCCGAGTCTGCCGGAACCGGATCGGAAAACAATGGCGCCCTCTGCGGTGGACCGGCCAAGTTCATCGGCTCGGGGTCGGAGGCGCGTTGCTGGTCGGGGGCCATCAACGTTCCGTAGTAGGCCGGCTTGGCACCACCGGAACTTGGCGGCTGCTCCTTGGCCGCGGCGGCATCCAACCATCGCTGCTTCAGGTCGGGCGGGGCCTCGGTGCCTTGCATGAAGGCGTCGATCATCAACGTGCCTTTGGCTTCCCCGCCGGACGAGGGCCGCGCCGTGCCAGGCGATCCGCTGGTGCCCGTTGGCCCGCTGCCTCCAGGCACTGGCCCACCGCCCCCAACCACTGGCCCGCCGCCGCCAGGCGTTGGACCGCTTGCTCCCTGCGAAGCACTGTTGGACGGTCCCTTTTTTCCGCCCGGCGTTACGGCCTGCCCGAATTCCTTCGATTTTTCTTTGGAGAGCGCAATCGATTGTTTAATGCGCTCGCTCTTCTCAATGTAGCTGTAATACGTACTGAGAAAGTTGCTTAGCCCTTCGGCTGCCGGGCGCAGGAACCCCATGCCGGGGTACTGGCTAAGATTAGACAATAGCCCCTTAAGCAACTTCACGAATTTCAGCGCAAATTTCAGCAACCAAAGCAAGGGCACTCTCCCACTCTTATGTAATTGCCATTATTGACAATCGAGGGAGGGTAGGGCAAGTGCCAACTGGCAGGATTCTTAAGAATTGTAAGCGAATTCAGTATTCTCGGGCAGCAGCCGATTATCACCGCTTCGGCTTGTCCGGACCCCCTCTTTTGAACTATACGGATTGTGCTTTCTACCGTGAAATAGATATAATTGTTGCTTGCTCTGCGGATTTGCAAACCGCGACTTCGTCGAGGATCGAATAGTTCACGGCCTCGGAGGGAAAGGAATGCTCTCATGCCGCAACCGCGCTACGTCGTACTCGACCGCGATGGCACGCTCATCGTCGAACGCAACTATCTGGCCGATCCGGCCGAGTTGGAACTGCTTGTTGGCGTGGGCAGCGGCTTGCGGCGGCTGCAATCGTGCGGCCTGCGGCTGATTATCGTTACGAATCAATCGGCCGTTGGCCGAGGGCGATTGACGCACGAGCGATTGCACGCCATCCATGCGAGGCTGCGGGATATGCTTTCGGCAGAGGGCATATCGATCGACGGAATCTATTATTGCCCCCACAGGCCCGACGATGGTTGTGACTGCCGCAAGCCGCTGCCGGGGCTTTTAGTGCGCGCGTCGGAGGAACATGCGTTTGATTCCAGCGACTGTTTCGTAATCGGCGACAAACTGTCCGACATCGAACTGGGACGCCGTTTGGGGGCGATCTCCATTCTGGTGCGAACCGGTTACGGTGCCGAGTTTGCCGCAAAGGGGCCGACCGGCGCGGACTATGTGGTCGATGATCTGGCCGCCGCAGCCGCAGTCATCGAGCGGCTGGTGGCCGAACAAAATCGCTCCCCTTGCTCCTAAACGGGAGAGGGGGCCAGTGGTGAGTAAGGTTGCCTTCGATGGGCGCCGAATTGACGCGCACCATTCGGCCAGCTATTCTGGCTGTATCGCGTAAACATGTATTCTGTCCTCCGGCGGTAAAGCGGATGCGTAAAAAAGCGTTGATTACCGGCATCACCGGGCAGGATGGCTCCTACTTGGCCGAATTGCTTTTGGACAAGGACTACGAGGTCCACGGCGTGACGCGGCGTTCTAGTTCCTTCAATCGCGGTCGCATCGACCACGTTACCGATGGAAAGGCGCGCGCTGCGGGAAAGGTTTCCACCCAGGCCGTGCTGCACTATGGCGACCTCTGCGATGGCTCATCGGTCAACCGACTCTTGCGTGAAATTCGGCCCGACGAAATCTATAACTTGGCCGCACAAAGCCATGTGAAGATCAGCTTTGAGATTCCCGAGTATACCGGCGACGTCGACGGCTTGGGAATGCTGCGCATCCTGGAAGGGACGCGCGAGAGCGGCCTGAATCCGCGAATCTATCAGGCCGGCTCGTCGGAAGTTTTCGGCAAAGCTCAAGAGGTGCCGCAGCGCGAGACAACGCCATTCTACCCCCGTTCGCCCTACGCGGCCGCGAAAGTCTATGCCCACTGGCTGGCGATCAACTACCGCGAAGCCTATGGGATGTTCGTCTGCAACGGGCTGGCTTTTAATCACGAGTCGCCGCGTCGAGGCGAAAACTTCGTCAGCCGCAAGATCACCTTGGGAGCGGCTGCCATCAAGCTGGGGCTGCAATCGAAGCTGGCCTTGGGCAACCTGGAAGCGAAGCGCGACTGGGGATTTGCCAAGGATTATGTCGAGGCGATGTGGATGATGCTGCAACAAGACCAGCCCGACGACTACGTCGTGGCCACCGGCCAGACCCGTAGTGTGCGCGATTTTTGCGAGGCGGCGTTTGGATACTTGGGGCTGGACTATCGCGAGTACGTCGTCGTTGACCCGCTCTATTTCCGTCCCACGGAAGTTGACCTGTTGGTCGGCGATGCCGGCAAGGCAAAGCGAGTTCTAGGATGGGAGCCCAAGACGAGTTTCGAGGATCTCGTGCGGCTAATGGTCGATTCGGACGTGGAGTTGCTACGACGAAAGGGTCCAAAGTAACAGGCGCTCTCCGAGTGCCGTCGATCAAAAGCCAAAGGCTGCCGCAGGAAGAATTGCGTTGCCGAAGATGCGGGGCTCGTGTATAATATCACCATTCCTAAAGCTAGACTTTTCCATTGCTGGGGATGACCCATGTCCGTCGTTGCCGATACTTGGCCACCAGTTGCCGAAGGTTCAGTGCCTCCCGCGCCTGCCGAGTCGCTTTGGCGGCTAAGCGTGGAACAATACCACGATATGGCGCGGCAGGGCATTCTTGAGGATGGCGACCCTATCGAACTTTTGGAAGGTCTGTTGGTTGCCAAAATGACCATTTCACCGTCGCATCATCGCACCACGCACCGCGTCCAGTTCGCTCTGCGAGCTGCGCTTCCATCCAGCCATTTCGTTGCATCACCATCGTCGATCACATTACCGACGAGCGAGCCGGAACCCGACTTGGCGGTCGTGCGCGGCACTAGCAACGACTATGCGGATCGCCACCCCGGTCCAGGCGATGTGGCAATGGTCGTCGAGATATCGGACAGTTCGCTGCGCCGCGATCAGGGCTTTAAGAAAGCGATCTACGCGAAGTCATCCATTCCGGTCTACTGGATCGTCAATTTGATCGATCGTCGCGTGGAAGTCTATGCCGATCCGACCGGTGCGAGCGAACGACCCGATTACCGATTCCGAAAGGATTTCTATCACTCGGAACAACTGCCGCTGCTCATCGACGGTCGCGAGATTGCACAAATCCCCGTGCCCAATGTTTTGGGGTAGAGCCCTGTAAAACAATAAACTACCAACATCACTCGCTCTCTGCGGTATGTATCGCCTCGGCCAATTCACTGCGCTTGCCGAGCGAGCAAAGCACGCCCACGAGGGCAAGTAAGATGGCATTGAGCCGGTTCACCAAGGCAACCAACAGCCCCTGGCCCTGTGCGATCGTCAGGCCAAGCGGCAGCGACGTATAAAAGAACTCCAGCACGGCTTCCATCGGACCCATCGGCAGCGGCACTACGCCCGTCGAAACTCCCAGCGGCACGATGACGAAATGGACGCTCAGTGGCGGCACCTCGCCGGGCAGGCCCCGAGCGATTAGATAGAGCGAAATCGCCGAACAGGAGTGAACGCCCACCGTGATGAACGTTGCCAACAACAACGTCGGCCATTGGTGACGGTAGAGCCGAAGGTCTTCTAGCAAGCGGGCAATCGGCGGGCCGACGCGCGGAATGTGGTGCAGTGCCTTCAGCCAATGCCCGACTGCCGCATCGAGCACCATAACGGCTGCAATGCCCGCACCGCCGATGAGGGTCACGAGATAAACGCCGTTGCAAATCTGGTCGATATACGGAATCTTGTAGTGCTGAAATCCGGTCGCCAGAATCGTCGCGCTGGCGAAGGCAAAGAGAACGTACAGGCCGATGATGCGGTCTACGATGACGGAGGCGATGACGCTCGCCTGTTTCTCGCGATGCGCGCGGCTGAGCACGACCGCCTTGACCAGATCGCCGCCGACCACGCCCAGCGGGGCCAGATTGAAGAGGAATCCCCAGAAGCCGACGCGGATCGTATCGCTCAGCTTGGCGGGCACGCCGAGGGCGCGTACTAGGAACCACCAGCGGATGAAAGTGAGCACGATGAGAACGGATAAAACACCCAACGCGGCGGCCAACATGCCCCAGTGTTTTGGCTGATGAACGAGGTTGTCGAAGACGCTAACCCCGTCCGCGTCCTTGTGCGTCGAAGCATCGTAGACCAAGTAGCCGACGATGCCCACCGAAAGGCCAATTTTTACAATTGCGGTCAGTATTTTACGGTTCACGAGACGGCACCTTGGACGGGGGTGAAACCGACATTGTAACCATGTCGGCGCAAAAAAGCTCCCCTCGCCGGAAGCCCGGCGCGGGGAGTTATCGGTCATCCGTTTGGAGTCAAACACCCATTTAGAAGCGGAACTCGCCGCCCACTTTCACACCTTGTGCCCAATAGAAACTCTCATTGAAAACGAACGGCGGCGGCGGTAGTACGGCCGGGATGCTGGCCGTTCCGAAGGGCAGGCCGCTTCGCGGCTCCACCGCAATATGATCCGCGGCGCGGACCACGTTCGACCAGTACAGCATATCGTACCCGGCGGAAAGCTTGAAGTGGTCGGTCACTTGGTAGCCCACCGTGGCGGTCAGCTCGGGGATCGCCGAGAAGTTATCGCGTGTGTAAATCTGCTTGCCGGCGAAGGTCTGAATTGTGCCGCCGCGAGTGCTGGAGTCAACAATCGCCAAGCCATCGAGCGTTACCGTCTGGCGGTTATTGCCCAATCCGACCTTGGTCAGTATGTCGAGCGACCAGCATCCACGGGTAAATACGGTATCCAAGCCAATATCGGCACCGTGGAACTGATTCGAGCCCGTGTAGTTATCGCCGAACGTATAGTTGGTAAGGAAATTCGTGTCGGCCGAATTGATGTTTATTTCCTCGTCGTGAATGTTGACGTGGTCGATCAAGCGCGAGTAGCGGTAGCCGGCGATGGCATCCACCCGCAAGGTGCGGGCACAGTCGTCCGTCCAACAGATGTCTTTATTGTTGGTCGACCACTCCTTGGCGTGCAACTGGTGCCGCAGCCAGACTCCGGCCGATTGGAAGTAATCGCTCGTTTGAACGGTCACGCGACCGTAGTAGTTGGCCGGATAACCGACCGCATCGAGGCTTACCTGCTGCGTTTCATAGTCGAAGAACGGTCTCACGATGGGGAACACGTTGCCGTTGCTATCGTAGCCGTTCGTATTGCCGCTATCGTAGTTGTCGTTATTCTGGCTGATATCGAAATAATCGCCCTCGATACCCCACGTGTGACAGCAATTCAGCCACATGCCAAGATTGACGCGGTAGCCTTCGTGACTGCCATTCTCGACACTGCGGTCGCCGTAGACGGTTTCCAAGCTGCCGGTCGGATCGTTCAGGTCGTTTACCGTGGAGACGAGCGGCGGCAGGTGCGGGCCCTTGGTCCACCAACGGATATATTCGCCGCGGAACCAGAAGTTGCCCGGCGCACCGACATAACAATCGATGTCGGACGTGCCGCAATTCGAGTCGCTCGTGTATGCGGCCTGCGTAACCTGCGAAGCCTGATTGGATGTCGTCGTCTCCGGCATGAAGGGACTTACTTTCTCGACCGACTTCGTGGTCGTTCCGCCTTCCGTCGAGGAGTCTGCGGCAAACTTCGCGAACTTGGACGTACTGATGTCCGCCGCATTGCTTCGCGAACTGCCTATCGCCATCAAGCCAAGAAGCAACAAGCAGGCTCCTTTCATGATTTTCCAAGCACTAATCATCGTATTTCCCCCATTGAACTATTGGTGAGTGTTTTTCGCGTCCTAACGGATAAACCGGTTCTGCGGACTATTCCTGTTGTAACGAATCGGACTGTTGTAGCGGTTAGCATTAGAATAGGTTTAAGAGAGGGTATTCTGGAGGTTTGGGAGAACATTTTCCGTTAGGAAAGTCTGGCTAATTCGGGCGAAGATTATTGCTTATGCGGATTGTTCCGGCGGCAATTGTCGGCAAACACAATGCAAATCACTCATTTTAACCAGGGGTGTTGGTTTTGCTCGGCTGTGGCGAATTCAAGCACACACCGTATGCCGTCTTTCCGCCATTCCACGCCCTGAGATGCCGTTACTTGAAATTGTGGTACAGGCGTCTCGCCTACCTTTATTGTGGTGCGGGCGTCTCGCCTGCAATTATTGTGGTAGGCGGGACCGCCTGCACCACAAAAATCTGGCTGTTACAGTTCTCCTGGGCGCGCCCCGTTGCCGCTGGATTCCAGTCGCCTATAATGACGTGGAGTTATTTTCACTTCGCCGACACCATTTTCGGCCTATTTCGCCGATCGCTATTTGCAGGAGAGCCAGTTTTATGGGCAATATCCACGAGATTTCCGATACAACGTTCGACACCGAGGTTTTGACGGCGGCGGGGCCGGTCTTGGTCGATTTCTGGGCTCCCTGGTGCGGTCCTTGCCGTCAAATCGCCCCAATTTTGGAGCAGTTGGCCACGGAAAATGGCGCGGCAGTCAAAATCGTCAAAGTGAACGTTGACGAAAGCCCGAAGACCGCGTCCAGCTTTGGCATCAGTTCCATTCCGACCTTGATGCTCTTCAAAGGGGGTCAGGTGGTCGATCGCTTTGTCGGCTTGCAGCCAAAATCGCGGCTCCAAGAGGCCATTTCGCAGGCAGCCGGGTAAGGGATAGAAGGCAGTCCACCTGCAAGGCCGGCATAAAACCAATCTACAGGAGGGCTTGCGCCCTTCCGCTCCCATTGTCGGGCGATGCCATCGAAACGGCACGGCGCAAGCCGTCCGGTGTCGGCCTAGTCATTAGAAATGGGGCATTTCGACTCCACCCAACCCAACGCTCGCCGTGCCTTCAGCGGCCTGACCGCGCGGCACGGTGTTTCTTGCCCCCGTTTGCGGCCGTCCGTTGCTGCCCAATCTTCGGCCTCGTCGTTCATCCAGTTCATCAGCCGCTCGATCTTTACACGGAAATGCTCCATGCCGTCGCGATCGAGGTTTGCCGGAACGAACAACTCCGGCGAAAGGATACAGCGAGCGCGGCTGAAGGGCCGGGGCAAGGCGAAGCGATCCCAACTATTGGCTCGCCAGGGACGGTCGTAGCCAAAACCCATCGCCACAATCGGCAGGCCAAGTTTGGATGCGAGGTAGACCGAGCCGAGCGCCAACTGCCGGCGCGGCCCGCGCGGCCCGTCGGGCGTAATCGCCAAGTGCATCTTCCGGCTCTTGGCTAGCAGTTGCCGCAGAGCCGCAACACCGCCGCGATTGGTGGAGCCGCGGATAAAATCAAAGCCCATGTGTTGGGCGACGTAGGAGAGGATTTCGGCGTCGCGGTGCAGACTCAGCAGCATCGCCAAATTGCAGTGCCCGCGCAGAGCCAGCGGCAGCAAAATGTGTTCGTGCCAGAAGATATATATCTTTTGCCCGCGGCAGTTCGGCGAGGCCGGATCGACGTCCGGATCGTAGTACGCAACCTTGTAATCGAGCGTATCCATCCAAGTGCGAACGGCGGTTGCGCTAAGCAACGCCAAGAGCTTATGCAGAATGGGGTGGGTGAGTTTCAACGGAGGAGGGCTCAGGAATTTAAGATTTGATGTTGAAAATAATTGGATTCGACGACTTCGCGCCCACTTCTTACTACTCTCACTACTCCCCCCACTCCCCGCTAAACACTTCCACGGCGGGGCCGGTCATGTGGATGTGGCCGTCGTCGGCCCAGTGGAGTTCCAGGTCGCCGCCGGGCAAGTGGGCGATGATTTTTCGCTCGGTGCGACCGTTGAGCACGCCGGCCACGCAAACCGCGCATGCCCCGGTGCCGCAGGCGAGCGTCTCGCCGGAGCCTCGCTCCCAAACCCGCATGCGGATTTCCGTCGGTGAAATTACCTCAACGAACTCGGCGTTTACCCGGCGCGGAAAATGGCTATCGCTTTCGATCTTTGGGCCGATGCCCAGCACCCACTCGTCGCTAAGCTTATCGACGTAGGTGATGCAGTGTGGATTGCCCATCGAAACGCAGGTCACCGCCAGCGATCGACCGGCCACTTCCAGCCGCGCATCGACCACGTTGCCGCCATGTTGCGGACTGCCGGGCAGGGTCGTGGGGATGCTCTCCGGCTTGAGGATCGGCTCGCCCATATCGACGCGGACTCGTTCGACGCGATTGCCGGCAACTTCGAGTTGCAGGGCGAGGACGCCTCGACCGGTTTCGATCTGTAGCGAAGTGTTGCGGCAGATGCCGCGATCGTAGACGAACTTGGCAACGCAACGAATTCCGTTACCGCACATCTCCGATTCTGAGCCGTCGGCATTGAACATCCGCATCCGCGCGTCGGCCTTCTCGCTGGGGCAGATCAAAATCAGCCCATCCCCGCCGACGCCGAAATGGCGGTCGGAAATTCTCCTGGCCAATTCATCCGGTTTCTCGGGCGTCGGTTGGGCAAAGCAATCGACGTAGACGTAGTCGTTGCCGGCACCTTGCATTTTTGTGAAGTGCATGGGGGTGAGCAAGTGAAGTGGTTGGTGGTTGGTAATCGGTCCTTCGTCTTTGCTGCGGACAACCGACAACTTCCCCGGTATTCTAGTCGCTTCACCCCTCGACGGCAACCGTCAACCGCTCAAGTCGAGCGCATTTCCGCTTTGACCGGTGGGGTCTTTGACGTGTGGCTGCGTTTCTTCGTCGGCACTCATTTTGGGCCCTTCGCGGCGACGTTCCCACAAGCGACGTCCGTCGGCGTCGCGGTCGGCCGTTTGGTGGTCGGTGCCGTCGGTTTCACCGATTCCGGCGGCCATCTCCGCTTTTATGTCGCTTTGGTCGCGCAGCTCTTGCACGGAGTTTTCGTGCTGCGCCCGATCGACGTCCGAGCCGCGCGCTTGTGCCAAGGGCATGCCGGCAATGCTGCTGACGATGTTGCCGACGCTGCCGACGTTGCCGGAAAGTGGTCCTATGCTCATCGGTTATCTCCCGTTGGTCTCGCCTGCCGGGCGGAACCTACTGCAAGTTCTTCAAAGCCTGGTTCACGCCAGGGAACGCTTCCTGGCGGATGTCCGGATTCTGGACGTTGCCCCCTACGTGGATCAACATAAACTGCTGGCTGGCGTCTTTGAAAATGTTTCGCAGGATGGGCATGCCACCATCGCCGCGACCGACGACCGCCGTGAAGGTACAACGGGTGTCGCCCTGGAAGTTCATTTCGCCCTTGCCGAGCAGGCTGATGGCATCGCCGTTGAAGTCCAGCTTGTCGAAGTAGAAGTGTTCGCCTTCAATGCGGAAGTCGATATCGCTCTTGCTAAAGGCATTCGGATCGGGGGCGCGCACGCTAAGAATCTTGAGCATCGAGATCATCGCCGGCAACTCGTAGACGTTTGCGTCGCGAAGGTAGAGGCTGCCGTGGCCCGCCAAGGCGTTGCGGCTGCGGCCCACGCCGTGAACCTCGACGTTGCCCAGCAGCCGCCCATGCAGGTTGCGGTTGCCGCTCGCCAACTCTCGGGCACAGGCGGCCAAATCGGCATCGACCATTCGGGCTTGTGCGCCGTATCGCGGCTGTTGACCGAAGGCGACCCAGCCGTCGCCGTAGACGCTTCCGCCAAAAATCTTGGCCGAGAGGGGTCGCAAAGGCGTTTGCGGCTGCCCCTTCGTCAATTGGCGATTCTCGCGCTGGGCAACCCACGAGCCAAACAAAGCCTCCCGTTCGTCGATCCACAGCGGCCCCAGAATCTGCGTGAACTGGTGATCCTGATAGGTGAGCGAGTCGAGGGCCAGTTCGCCGCGGGTTTGGAAGGTGTGGCCGTCAAAAGCACCGGCCAGCGTGATGTTTCCATAGATGTTCTCCAGCCGCATGCCGCAATCGATGTTCACCTGATTCAGCCCGACGGCCAGATTCCACTTCGAGGAGACCGGATCCTGTAGGTTGCCCCCGCGCGCCAGGAGCAGGCTGCCGCGGAGGCTCATCGGCCCGCTAGGGTTAAGCTCGCCGAGACTTTTCTTCAACTGCGGCGGCAGGGCTTGGAGTAGCTGGCGGTCCATTCGCATGCGATCGACGACGAGGCGATCCAGGTGAAGCTGCCAGCCGCCGTCCGCTTGAAAGCCGCAGGTGCCATTGCAGGCCATCGTCACCGGGCCGTGTTCCGCACGAAGGCGCTCGAACGTGAGTTGGCCGTTGGCGTAGCTGAAAACGCCCTGTAGCTTTTCCAAGGGATAGCGGAAATTGACCGGCTCGATCGAACAGGTATCTCCGCGCGGCTCCGCGCGCACGGTCACGTCGAGATGATTCGACTGATCCAGGTAGTGGACGCTCGACGTAAGGTCGATGGTGCCGCGCGGCTGGAGTACGCCCCACACCTGCCGCATCGCCGGTTGCAGCGAATCGCGAAGCTCGCCCGCCAGCGGAACGTCGCCGGCTTGGAACTGCAAGACGAGCTCGTTGCCCTTGGGCGTCGGGCCAAGAGTGCCCTCGCCGGTGACGCGGCTCGTGCCGTTGTTGCCTTCGATGTTGCGAAACCACCAATGGTCGTCGATCATTTCCATCGTGCCGCGGACGTTGGAAATGGCATACGGAAAACGATCGTAGCGAATCCAGCAGCGACTCGCCTGCACCACCAGATGCTTATGTTCCGGTCCTCCGGGGACGTCCCGCGACATTTCATATTGAAAGCCGATCATCCCGCGCAGGTCGAACGAGCGAGCAAGCGATTGCGGTCTCGGCGGCATGGCAATCAGCAGCTTTTCATCGATCGGCATCTCGTCGCCCTGAACGCGAACCCAGCCCGCGCAGCCGGCGCGCGGATTGTTCGCCTCACCGTCGATCCGCACCGGCCGATTGTCGCTGTATGCCGTTAGGTTCAGCGTCAAGCGATCGTCCTTCAGTCGTAAAACGCCTTTGCCGTGTTCGAGGCGATAGGGAAACTTGTAGTGCGAAAACGATACGTTCAGGCAATGCAGGGTTGCCTCCGGTTGCCAACTCCGACCGTCGTATCGGAGCTCGATGTCGGCATCGATCTGCCCCTCCGGCCGAAACTTTTGCCATTCCTCCTGGAGCTTGACGGGCAAGATGGCCAACAGCGGCGTATCGAGCTCCAACTGGCGGATATCGGCCTTGACGATCATGGGACTCGACGGCGAGAGACCGCCCGTGCAACTCATCTTCAAGACGGCCTGATTGCAGCGGGCCGTCAGTTCGTCCACGTTAAAGCCTTGATTGTTGACGTGGACCAGGGCATGGATCTCGGTCAGCGGATGCGGCAGGCGGGCGTCGTCGATGCGGCCGCGAACCAGCCCGCCATTGATATCGAATTGCCAAGGCGCGGCGGCGGCCGGATCGTAGCTCACATGAAAGCTGGCTTCGGTCTGGCCGCGCAGCGAGCCTAGCATGGAAAGATCGCCGCCGCACGAACTTGGCAGCACGTTCCGCAACTCCGGCGAAACCTCCATGCCCTGGACTTTGCCGCTGAGGATCAAGTTGCGCTGATCGGGATCGACCTCGCCCTCGAAAAAAATCTGGCGAAAGTGATCGCCGCTGGCGGTGCCTTGCACGCGGCGGCGCGTGCTTTCCCGCTGCCCCGGCACCGTAGCCACCGGCGTCAGTGTGAGGTTGACATCGCGAAGCGTCATCGTGCAGGAGATGGTCTTCAGCGGATCGAAGACTTCCAGCGTGCCGTTTTCGATGCGCAGCTCCGGAGGCGGTCCAGGACCGAACTTCGGCAACGGCAATAACCGCGACGCGCTCCAAGTGCCGTCGGGGCGGCGGGTCATGCGAAGCGTCGGGCGACGGAGCGTTACCCGCGTGGCGGCAAGGTCGCCGCTTAGGATGTCGGCCAGATCGGTGCGACAGTTGACGACACATTCGTCGTAGCTCAAAAGCTCCGCGCCGGGGCCTTCCGCGGCGGGGTCGATGATGGAAAGACCCCGGACATCGATCCCTTCACCCTTGTGCAACATGGCCGAGCGAATCTTAACCTGCAAGCCCGGATATTGTTGTGCGATCCGCTGCTCGACGGTGCGGCGAATTTCGTCGTCGATGCGGTTGTAGAAATAGGGCACGCACAGCGCAGCACCGACCACCGAGGCAACGAGGCCCCATTTGAACCAGAACCAACAAAAGTTGATCAGGTGCTTTGCTTCCATGCAATGCGTCGCCCGGGCCAAAAAGAGGAGCGCAGGACGGCAAAATAAGGCGGGTATGGTACTCGGACAGGGGTGGGGAGGTCAATGGAGTTGTCGGTGGGGACTGGGGGACTGGGGGACTGGCGACTGACGGGTGGTGCCAAGCTACCCTTTGTTACGCTAGCTAGTGGTGGGGACGAAAGATGCGCGGTTTGTCCCTGGCATCATCCTCGCGGTTTTCGTATATTCCGCACTCGGCTCAACCCGCAAGATCGTAGCAACCGACAATATAGGAAGGCAGTGGCCCGGCTGGAGAGTTCCCTTGGGATACTCCGGGGGGTAAGTGATAGCTATTGCCGTACTTACCTTGCTCCGCGAGATGTTGCATCGCATGCAATGCAAATTGCAAGCGGATACACGTCTCTGGGGAGCGAGTTGAACACAACAATAAATTCACTTTCGCAAAAGGATTCCGCAAGATGGACCGCAGAAAGTTTATTGGTGCGAGTGCTTTAGGGCTTCTGGGTTTGGGAACGTTTACGCAACCGGGTTGCCGCAGCGGGCAGACGGCACAAGTCGTCAAGCCGGGCGACAAGACGATGGTCGGCAGCAATACGGCCGGCAGCGAGACCTATGGCCCGTTGGTCGATAACGCAGTCGGCAGCCTGCTTGCAGCGCACGGCGGCAACGTCCAGCAGGCTGGCTTCGTGCAGGGTGCTCCGCCGCACGGTCAGATGAAGATATGTTTCCTGGGCGTCGAGAACAAAAGTGCCGAAGAGATGGGCGACTTCCGCGAAATGCTCTACGAGCAGATCGACCAGCGCATCCAAAGCTCCGGCGCGTACCAGTCGATCAGCCGCCGCGTGGTCGAAGCGGGCTTGCGCGATTGCCGCCTGCGGCCCGACGAACTTCTACTGCCGCAAAATCAACGGATGCTCGCCGAGCGTCTGGAGCAAACCCAACAGCCGTTCGACTTCATACTGTATGCCACGCTTACCTCCGGCACAACGCGGAGCAATGCCGACTATCAACGCGAGTACCTGTTGACGCTGGAAATGATCAACGTCCACAACAATCAGTACGCCAAGCAGTCGGCGACGATCGTTAAGAAGTACAACGTCTCGACCTGGGCCAAGGTGAAGAGCTGGAGCCCGCTTTAAGAAGGGAGACGGCGGAAGGGGGAAAGCGGAGCAGATGATTGCGTATCGCATTGGCTCGTTCTTCCCCAATCCTCACTTCAACTTCCGCCTTAAACCATCATGCGTCTGTTCTGCCTTTTAGTTACGATGCCGCTGCTGGCCGCTTGCGCGAGCCATGCCGACCGCCTGCGCGAGGTTCGCGCCGAGTTCTACTCGGGCAGCGTCGAGACGGCGGCGATCTCGCTCAAGAAATACGTTGAGGAATATCCCCGTGAGGCCGAGACCTTCAAGCTCGACCAAGCCGTTGTGGAACTTGCGGCGGGCCGGCCCAAGGATGCGGAAAAGCTGCTTCGCGAAGCGCGCGATGCGCTCGACTACAATTCGCAGGCCAGTGCCGTGGAAGCGGCCGGCACGTGGTTGACGGACGACACGCACTCGGCCTATGCGGGCGAGGATTACGAAAAGATTCTCGTCCGCGCGATGTTGGCCCTCTCGAACTTGATGAGCGGCGGCGAAGACGCGAAAGCCTACTCGCTGCAAGTCTCCGACCTGCAAGAGCAGATCATTGCGGCCGGGGCGGAGGGGGCCGAGCAGAACCCCAAGTTGGCCTATCAACGCGTTGCGCTGGGCGAATATCTGCACGGTGCGCTCCGCGAAGCAAGCCCAATGGACGTCAACGATGCGGCGAACAGTTATATGAAAGTCTGCCGCTGGGAGCCGACCTTCGCCTACGGTAAATACGACGTCGAGCGAGCCGTCCACGGCCACCACAGTCAGCACGGCAACGGCGTGCTTTACGTTTTTGCCCTGGTTGGTCGCGGGCCGTACAAGGAAGAGGCGGTGGCCGAAGCGGCGACGATTGCAATGTTTGCCACAAGTGCCATCGTCAACGCCACGGCAAAGCGAAGCATCCCGCCCTCAATCGCGCCGATCAAGGTGCCGCGCGTGGTGGTTTATCACAACGCGATGAATAGCGTGCTGGTCTCCGCCGATGGCCGCGCCGTAGGGACGACGGCCACGATCACGGATGTCGGCCGCTTGGCCGTACAGCAGTATGAGGCCATCTATCCGCGCGTCGTCGTCAAGGCCGTCGCCCGGCGCGTTGCCAAGGAAGGGATCATGTATGGGGCCAAGGAAGGGATGAAGATGTCGAAGAACTCGTGGGCGAACTTGGCCCTGGATGTCGGCGGCATCGTCTGGCAGGCATCGGAATCGGCCGACACGCGTTGCTGGGGCCTACTGCCCGACCGCATCCAGGTGCTTCGCATCGAGCTACCGGCCGGCGATCATCGCATTCGCCTCCAGCCCGACGGCGGATATGGCACGCTTGCCGGCGGGGAGTCGAGCGTGCGGATTGAAGACGGTCGCAACAGCTACATGATGGGCTTCTTTGCCGACGGGCATCCGATCGGCCAACTGCTCACCAGCAACCGGGACAACGGCAACGTTGCAGTCCGCAACGCTAGCCCGACGCGCTAGAGAATATTCGCAACACTTTACCGGAGTGAAGTAAATTCGAGGCAGATTACTTCGTGGGGCAGGTTTTTAACCTACCGCTTTCAACATCTTTCTGGATTCAAAAACTACGGATAAATAAGGACTTACGACGATTTGAC
>JANXOJ010000596.1 GCA_025353625.1 Planctomycetota bacterium
CCCGAAAGCAGCGAATTTGGGCCTACGTCACCATACTCGATAAAAGCGGTACGTCCGGCAAACCGATCAAGTATTGGGCCTACGACAAGGAACGCCCAGTCTTCGATTTTTCGGCGATCAAGCCAAGGGGCCTGCGGGTCACGGCCCATCTGGTCAGCGGTTCGTGGCTGCATCTGAAGGGCATTGAAGTGATCGGAGTCCAGGTGACTCTCAAGGGGCACACGCAATCGATCTGCTTCGACAACGAAGGGAGCCACAACATTTATGAACTGCTGAGCATGCACGACGGTCAGGCGATTGGCATTTATAGCGTCCAGGGCTCCAACAATCTCTTTCTAAACTGCGACGCTTATCGCAATCACGATTACACTTCCGAAGACGGCAAAGGCGGCAACGTCGATGGCTTTGGCTGCCATCCGCCCAAGGGAAGCACCGGCAACGTCTTTCGCGGCTGCCGCGCCTGGTTCAATAGCGACGACGGTTACGACTGCATTGGCTCGTTTGAAGCGGTGACGTTTGAGAACTGTTGGGCGTTCTATAATGGTTTCTCGACGACCTTCAAGAGTCTTGGCGACGGCAACGGTTTCAAGGCCGGCGGCTATGGATCGCGGCCCGTCGATCGGCTGCCGAACCCGATTCCGCGCCACACGGTTCGATTCTGTCTTGCCGTCCACAACAAGGCGAGCGGGTTTTACTCGAACCATCACATCGGCGGCAGCGACTGGTTCAACAACACGGCCTATCGCAACTCGAAGAACTTCAACATGCTCTGCCGCTTGGACGACAATCGCACCGACGTGCCCGGCTACGGCCACAAGCTACGGAACAACCTGAGCTACGGTAGCCGACAACTGGTACTGAATCTCGACCTATCGAAAAGCGATGCCGCCCACAATTCGTTCTCGCCCGACCTGCCAATGAGCGACAAAGATTTCCTGAGCCTCGACGAGGCGCAACTCGTTCAACCGCGACAGGCCAACGGCGATTTGCCGGAAATCGCGTTTCTGCATTTGACGGAAGGCAGCGAACTGGTCGATAAGGGCACCGATATCGGGTTTTCCTTTCGCGGCAAGCATCCTGCCCTGGGCGCGTTTGAAAAGAAGTAGCTAAAGACAAGTTGGCGCAAGTTCTTCGGCAAAGTTGACTTACCTTCGCAGAACAATTGAATGTCGTACTTTCCCAACTAGGCGGTTGGCGGCGTTCTTTCGGCCAATTCAATTTCAACCGGGCTTACGGTTACCTTTGAATAGCCCTGGGTTGCGATCCGATCCACTCACGGCAACTCACGTTGGGCCGCTAACGCGGCAGCCGTCACTCGCCGCACATTTCCGCCACTTCACGGATGGAGTCCAAGGCGTCGGGCACGTCGGGAACGTGAACGCCAATGCTACGGCCCGCGCGATTGCATTGGGCCAAGAGAACGAGATCGTCGTAATCTTCCGAAGCTTGCAACCGCCGCCGCGAGCGGATGCCGATCGTGCCGTCGAGCAAGCCTGGCACATCGTGGAGATGCTCGATCAGCCAGGCCGTGCGCGGCGTAATAAGCCCATCGAGAACTTCCAGCGCGGCGGCAACATGATCGCGGGGGTCGATCGCTTTGCCAATATCGTGCAACAAGGCGGCCAGCAAAAACTCTTCGTCGTAGGGTCGTTCGTCGCGTGCCAGCGCGAAGACCTGCAAACTATGATAGAGGGCGTCGCCTTCCGGGTGCGATTCGCGATTTTGATGGACCCGTTCCAGCGGCTCCAAAAGCATGGTGAAGGCAAGGAAGCGATCGCGCGGCTCGGAATCGGCTTCCGCCGTCAAGTCCGGAAGCCGGCCAAGTTCTTCGGCATGAAGTTGGCGGCGATCGGCACGAGCAAACTCCATAATCTGGTCGCGGACATCGCGGTTGCGCGGCAAATCCGTCGACGAAAAATCGCCCCCATAGATCCTCCGGGCTGCCCGCAACTTGGCGCGATGGTATTCGGTCTCCTCGCGTGCGTAGAGCAATCGGGCGGCCTCGAAAGCGACCTGACGACGCAGTTGATAGTATGCCATGAAAGTTTCCTGTACCTATTCATTTCGCTCCGCGAGATGCGTAGGGTGGTATCGAGCGGTGCGACGCCCCACCAAAACCATCCGGTTCTAATGCTGGTGGGTCTTCGCAGCCGCCCACTCAAGTATACCCGGCGACTTTGCGCGCGGCTAGCATCGGCACCGAAAAGAGGCTATTGTAGGGGAACCGTTCACACTTTCCCGGGTAGGAGTTTTGAAACATGATGCCGCAATCGCGATCCTTTTCACCCATCGGCGCGCCAGCCCGTGTTCTCGTCGTACATCCCCTCGCCTCCTGCACCTCGCCCGTGTACGGTAGAGGGAAGCTATCATTGATTCGAGCCTTTTGGACCACCCTGTTGATCGCTTGCTATCTGGTCGATTGCGGCCTCGCCAAAGAGCCGGAGAAAAGCCCCTGGCCGGAGCTCACGACCACCGCGCGACCCTGGACGTACCTCTGGTGCATGGGAAGTGCCGTCGATCGTGAGAACATGACCAAGCAACTCGACCGCTTTCATGCTGCCGGATTGGGCGGCATCCATATTATCCCAATCTACGGAGCCAAGGGCTACGAATCGCGGTACATCGAGTACCTCAGCCCCAAGTGGATGGAGATGCTTGAATACACCATTGAAGAAGCGCGGAAGCGCGGCATGGATGTCGATATGTCGCTCGGCACCGGTTGGTGTTTTGGCGGCCCCAACGTGACGGAGCACGAAAGCGGCTTGCGAGCGACGTGCAAGGTAATCGACGTGCCCGTCGGCAGGAAGTTGGAAGCGCGCTTTGCCCCTGGAACCACCTACGCCTTGATTGCCTACGACAAGGAAGGCAAGCCGAAGGATATTACAAAACAGATTGAGGCCTCCGGCCAAATAACGTGGAAGCCCGAAGGCGGTGCCTGGAAGGTCTACGCGGTATCGGAAAAGTCGGGCCGCCGCAAAGTGAAGCGTGCCGCGTTGGGCGGCGAAGGGTACATGCTTAACCCGTTCTATGGCGAGGCGATCGATCGTTACCTGGAACGATTTACGAAGGCGTTTAGCGAATACAAAGGCCCGCGACCGCGGGCCATTTACCAAGATTCTTACGAGTATTTCAGCGAATGGTCGCCCGACTTGTTTGCCGAGTTCGAGAAGCGGCGCGGCTACCGCTTGCAAGACCACCTTCCGCAGATGTTCGGCAGCGGCAGCGATGATGCGACGGCACGTGTGAAGTGCGATTATCGCGAGACCTTATCGGATATGATGGTCGAGACTTTTACGCAAACTTGGGCTAGTTGGGGCTACGAACATGGGATGAAGACCCGCAATCAGGCACACGGTTCGCCGGGGAATCTTTTGGACCTTTACGCAGCGGTCGATATCCCCGAAACGGAAATGTTTTCTCGCGACCGTGAGATGCTGGTTTGCAAGTTTGCATCGTCTGCGGCGCATGTGGTCGGTGGAAAACCGCTGGTAAGCTCGGAGACCGGCACCTGGCTGGCGGAGCACTTCACGGAGACGCTGGCCGACATGAAGCGACTGGTCGATGAGATGTACGTTAGCGGAATCAATCACGTCTTCTACCACGGTACTTGCTACTCGCCCGACGACGCGGCATGGCCCGGTTGGCTGTTTTATGCGGCCACGGAAATGAACCCGCGCAATGCGTTCTGGCACGATGTGCCGGCACTCAACGCCTACATTGCCCGGTGTCAATCGGTGTTGCAAGCAGATCGTCCCGACAACGATATCTTGCTCTATTGGCCGATCCACGACCTCTGGCACGATCCAAGCGGAACGGTGCAGATGCTTACGGTCCATCAGCGTGCTTGGCTCAATAAGCAACCTATCGGGGAAACTGCCAAGATGTTGTGGAATCGCGGCTACGCTTTCGACTATATTTCGGATCGGCAATTGCAGAACAATATCGCAGACCACGATGCCAATCGATTTTGGACGTGTGGCGCAAGGTATCTCACGGTTGTCGTTCCGCCCTGCGAGTATATGCCGCCCGATACGATGAAGCAATTAAAAGATCTGGCCCATAACGGGACCACCGTTATCTTTCAAGATCGAATACCGCACGACGTACCGGGGTTAGGAAATCTCGAACGGCGTCGCAAAGAATTTCGCGAGCTATTGGCCGACCTGAAATTCGATTCCCAAGGGGGCAAGGTACGTGAGGCAAAGGTCGGAACGGGTCGGTTCCTAGTCGGCGACCTGGAGACCGCCCTCGCTTTGGCGAAGATTCCCCGCGAGACGCTCGTCGATCGAAGCGATTTGCTTTTTATCCGCCGCCGCTCGGAGTCGCCATCCGGCACGACTTACTTTATATGCAATCACGGTGAAAAAGCATTCGACGGTTGGATCGCACCTGCCGCAGAGATCGGGCAGCCGCTCCTCATGGACCCGTGGACGGGGCGAACGGGCCGTGCGGCAACGCGCCAAACGGCCGCCGGGAAAACGCAACTCTATCTGCAACTTCCTCCCGGTGGATCAATTATTATTCGGCCATCGTCCGAGAAGGACGCGACAAATTCTTCGTGGGCCTATTGGCAGACCGATGGTGGGCCGATTGCGCTTAGCGGCAGTTGGAAAGTACAGTTCCTTGAAGGTGGCCCGACGTTGCCGAAAGAATTTGAAACCGCGAAACTCGCCTCTTGGACCGAACTTGGCGGCGCGGAAGCCACTCGGTTCGCGGGCACGGCTCGCTATAGCATTGCGTTCGATGCCCCCAAGCAGGGCAAACAGTTCCAACTCGACTTGGGACGAGTGTGCCAAAGCGCCCGCGTGCGGCTAAACGGTCGGGAACTTGGCATCTCGATCGCGGCGCCGCATCAAATGATTATCGATGACCTCAAGCCTTTCGGCAATGTGCTGGAAGTCGATGCGACGAACTTGTCTGCCAACCGACTGCGCGACCTCGATCGTCGCGGCGTCGTTTGGCGGAAGTTTAACGACATCAATTTTGCCAGCATAAGCTACAAGCAATTCGATGCCTCCAAGTGGCCGGTGCAGGATTCCGGGCTGTTGGGGCCGGTGCCGCCTGGGCCATCGAAGTGACCAGCTTGTCGGCGCGCGCCTGGTGCTTGGCGCGGGTGCTGCGTGCCCACTCGATG